>CACXFY010000092.1 GCA_902767005.1 uncultured Erysipelotrichaceae bacterium | reverse complement strand
GTGCATAGTATGATCTGGATCAGTATCATATGCATAAATATATTTCATTCCATCTTCATTACATTTATCTTCAATTATTTGATACATCTCATCTAAATCTTTATAAGGATTATCTCCAAAGGGAAATAAAGTATAACCTTTATAATTAGTTTTTTCATTTATTTCATCCATTATTGATTTCCTAATCATATGCTTATTGTTATAATCAATTGCTTCTTGTAATGGTTTATGATCAACATCACCTTTTTCAGAGTTCATAAACACAGTTATAGTTTTATCAATATCTTTATAGTACATATCCCAGCCAAGCATTCCTGTTTCTACAGGATTAAGTCCAGTCATCATTGATGTTGTTGCAGCTACTGTTGTAGCAGGAAATACTGTTGTAATAGGTTTTAATCTATTTTTTATTAAAAAAGAATCACTCGGTAATGTTCTATCCATGATATTAGAACCCATACCATCACACAATATTGTCACTACATTCTTTGGATGCTTTTCTTCTAAAATACTATCTATATAATCCAAAGTGTTGTGCTTATAATTCAATCCAAAATACTTTCTTATGGAACAAGCTAGATTAGTTAAGCATTCATTGTAATTGTTTTTTACTATCATAATTTCAACTCCTAAAAATATTATAGCATAATACTACCATCTTGATCTGTTCTTACTTTTGAATCATTAATTTTTTCTAACACTTCTTATTAGGATGACTATACTTGTTATTCTTACCTATTGGTATTGAAATGAAAAAGAACTATTATTTACATAGTTCAAGATTATAAATTATTCTATCGTGTTCCAGTTTGATTAGTATTAATTATATAATTTCCATTTTGATATGCAGGTAATTCTACTGCGGTACCATCTGGATGTCTTAAATAAACCATAGGAAAAGTATAAAATCCTTCATATTGTGGATTATTTTCATATAAAAGAAAATTAAAATCACCACTTGGTGGCATTAACAATGCCATGGTTTCAACTTGTCTATTTATAAATAGCGGGTGTGAATTATTAAATTCCACATATGAAATTAAATCACCAAACGAAAAGTTATCACTAACAGGAGAAGTGCCATGTGTATGTCCATGACAAATTATTTGTTTATTGCCATTATTAAATTCACCGTTTTCAATGTCTTTGACATATTCATTCAGTGATTTATTTATTCCATCAAAACTTGCACTTGTTCTTGCACTTGGTTGATATGTTGAAATAACAGTATCAAGCCACGCTGTTCCATTAGGCTTCTCTTCTCCAAATATTAAAAAGGAAACTTCTTGATTTGTTTGTTGTGTAATGCTTCTAATTTTTATTAATTCTTTATAGACCTCTTCTGTAATCACAACATTATTATTTATACTGACATTTCCCATTTTTGATGGAGAAATTGGTGTCATTTCAGAATCCTCGTAGTTATATTGTTCAAATAAACTTGCATAAAAATCAGCATTTGGGTTTTGATCACCTAACAATATATCTATAGTTTTAGCTCTTGCTTCATTCCTATTCATCAAATCACCATATCTTTCTATATGTATTATATCACACTAATTACTACATGTTTCTATCCTCCATCTATTATCCTTAATTTTAAGCAAAATACTACCATCTTGGTCTGTTCTATATATTATTGAATCTTTTAATTTTTCTAGCACTTCTTTATTAGGATGACCATACTTGTTATTCTTACCTACACTAATTATTGAATATCTTGGATTAATCTCATCAATAAACTCTTTACCACTACTTGTCTTAGATCCATGATGTCCTACTTTTAAGACATCTATTTGTGGTAATTCATAATTATTAATAATATACTCTTCTGTCTTAGATGAAGCATCTCCCATAAATAAAAAAGTTTTATTATTATATATACCTAAGAGTACTAGACTAGAATCATTTTCATCTTCAAATGAAGTGTTTAATTGATAGAGAGTCATGTTACCACAAGTAGTAATACTCTTTTCTTTTAGTTTAGTTGGATGATACTTTAATAATATCTTTTCATAATAATTAATTCTATTATTATTTAAATATATTTTATCTACTTTAATATTTTCTATTATATTTATAGCTTCTCCTAAATGATCATAATCTCCATGAGTAAGATACATTTTATTAATCTTTCTTATTCCTAATTTTTTTAATAGTGGTAGTGTTATTTGATTAGATATATGATAATTACTATTTATACTACCTCCTGTATCTATTAGGCATGTTATATTATTACTTCTAATTAAGATAGAGTCTCCTTGACCTATATCTAGTATATTTATTATTTCATTATTAATAATTAATGGTAAATTATAATGAATAAATAATAATAGTAATAATAGAATAATATATTTTTTATTCTTTATTATCATGATAATTATTAAGTAATATATTAAATATATAAATAATGGTAAACTTGGAAAAATAAAAGTAAATAGTTTTATATTATTAAATAGTAATGATGTCTTTTCGAGAATTATAATTAGAAGATCATATAGTGGAGTTAATGGTTTGAAGACTAATACTATTATTGATAAAGGGAATATTATTAAACTTATTAATGGTACAAAGAATAGATTTAATATAATACCAAGTATGTTTATTTGATTAAAATGATATAGTGATATTGGTATGCTTACTATAAAAGATAATAATGATACTTTTAAGAGTGATATAAAGTAATTATTTGATTCTAGTTTATTAGATAATAGTAGTAAAAAGAAAGAAATAGAGAATGAATATTGAAAGCCAATATTGAATAGATAATTAGGATTAATTAAGAGAGTTATGACTACTACAAGTATGAATATATTTATTGGTTTTATATAAAAGTAATAAATCTTATTTAGAGAAAACAATATAAAGAATAGTACACCACGTAGTATTGATGGTGAGGGGTTACATATTAGTAAATAGAATATTAAAAAGATACTAGT
>CACXFY010000091.1 GCA_902767005.1 uncultured Erysipelotrichaceae bacterium | reverse complement strand
CGTTTATTATTATATGATGTTTCTTGATAGATACGGTCTCTTGTTACACCTGGAGAATCTTCTATTATAGATATTTGTTTGCCACATATTTTATTAAATAGAGTAGATTTACCAACATTTGGTCTACCTACTAGTGCAACGGTTGGTATAGCCATAATATCCCCTCCTTTTTTCTCTTGTATTATAACATATTATTGTAAACTTTCCAATAAAAATACTTTTACTTGTTTATTGAATAATTATTTAATGATATACTTATAATAGAAGGTGATAGGATGGAGAAAAAGAATAAAATATCTTGGATAGATGATGCTAGAAAGATTACGTCTATATTGATAGTTTTAATGATCGCAATTATTATATTGAGTCAAAGTTTTGCGATTAATAATAATTTAAGTACTATAGATATACTTAAAAATATAGTTAATCATAATGTGGTTTATTTACTATTATTAATATATTTTGTATCTATCAAGACATATTTTGGTAAAAAGAACTTTAATTATTTTAATTTGATATTGATAGCAATATATATGATTACATCTATTACTAGTTTACTTAATTTATTTCAATCTTTAAGTTTAAGTTCTATTATTTCGTTTGTTCTTAATATTACATTATTAATATATATTAGTCATGTATTCTTAAGAAACACTAGATTATGGAAAGAATTAAATTTAAGTAAATCACCTTTTAATGAACTAAGTAATGATTGGTTATTATCAGCCGCTATAGTATTAACTGTTACTAAGTTAGCTGTTACTTTAATATTTACTACTTCTATTGATGGGGCTTTCTTATCATTCTTAGATTGTATATTTGGATGTTTCTTTGTTAGATATATCTATTTATATAGAGATTATTTAGATAAGAAAAGGATTGATTCTGATAATGAAGGAGATTTTTCTGAATATAAAGAGAAAATAAATGACTTTGTTGAAGAAAATGATTTGGATGAGACTATAGACGCTATTAAAGATAAAGTAGATGATATTGGAGATAGTGTAAAAGATGGTGTTACACAAATACTTGATAAGACTGATATAGATGAGAAATTGATTGAGACTAAAGATAAAGTTGTTAATAAGATTACTGGAAAAGAAGAACCACCTAAGAAGAAAAAGCAAACTAAAAAGAAAAAGGTGGTGGAATAATATGAATATGTTTGAAGAAATAGATAAGATTAAGACTGAATTACCTAAAGTAAACAGTATATCTAAGTCTGTTAAAAAGATTAAGCTAAATGTTTATCAAAAAATTGCTATTGGATTAGGTATTTTAGTATTAATAGCTGGTATAGTACTTGGTAGTTTATTTCCAGCTTGTGGTAATGCAGCTTCATATTATTCTGGAGTTTGTTTAACTACGGAATTTAATGTTTCATTGATGATCGTTTGTTGGTTAGCTGGATTCTTGGTATGCCTTGTTATATATGGAATGGGACATATTATACAACTACTTAGTGAAATTAGTGAAAAATTGAAGTAAAATTATTAAAATTGTTGTAATAATTCTTGCTATTAAAAGGAATATATGCTACATTTATGTTGTAAGCATAACTTATGCTTAATTAGATATAGGGAGGTATAATGATTATGAAGAAAGTAGAATTAGTAGAAGCTGTTGCAACTGCAACTGGATTAACTAAAGCAGATGCTACAAGAGCAATTGATGCAACTTTTGCAACTGTAACTAAAGCATTAGTTAAGGGAGATAAAGTTCCACTAGTAGGATTTGGAACATTCGGAGTTTCTAAGAGAGCTGCTCGTGAAGGTCGTAATCCAAGAACTGGTGAAACAGTTAAGATTGCTGCTAGAAAAGCTGTTACTTTCAAAGCAGGTACTGCTTTAAAAGAAGCTGTAAACAAGTAATTATTTTCGAAAAAAAATTGAGCCTAGATATTGGGCTCTTTTTTTTTGTGTGTTATAATAAAGTTGGGAGTTTAGATTTAAGCTGAATGATGAGGTGAAATAATTAATGTTAGATGTATCTCTAAAATTACTTAAAGAGATTACTAGTCATGGCTTTAAAGCTTATATTGTGGGGGGATTTGTTAGAGATTATATTATTGGTATAAGATCTAACGATATTGATATTGCAACAAGTGCAACTCCTAAGGATATAAAAAATATATTTGCAGATAGCTGTTTACCTAATGAAGATTATGGTTCTGTTACTGTTGTTTTAAAAGGTGTTCGTTTTGAGATAACTACTTTTAGACGTGATATTGGATACATAGATAATCGTAGACCAGCTGAGATTAAATATATTGATGACTTATTAGAAGATTTAAAACGAAGAGATTTTACTATTAATACTTTATGTATGGATGATGAAGGACAAATAGTAGATTTATTAAATGGTAGAGAAGATATTGATAATAAAATAGTACGATGTGTTGGGGATGCTGATAAGAAGTTTTCTGAAGATGCTCTTCGTATATTAAGAGCTATTAGATTCGCAACAATATTAGATTTTAAATTAGATGATGACACAGTAAAAGCTATTAAAAACAATAAGCACTTAATTAGAAATTTGTCTTTTAATAGAAAAAAAGAAGAGTTGGATAAAATATTTAGTAGTACTTATGCTAAAAATGGTATAAAATTATTATTAGATTTAGAGATAGATAAAGAATTAGATATTTCTGGATTAGAAAATGTTAAAGTAACTAATAGTCCTATGGATATATGGTGTGTTTTAGATGTTAGTGATCGTTATCCATTTACTTCTGCTGAAAAGGAAGTAATTAGAAATATTAAGACAGTTTTAGGTCACAATAATTTAGATCCTATGTTATTATATACTTATGGATTATATGTTAATAGTGTTGCTGGTGAAGTAAGTGGCATTGATATAAAAGATGTTACTGAGGCTTATAGTAATTTAGTAATACATGGTAGACGTGATATTAATATTACTAGTGAAGAGATTATGAAATTACTTAATAAGGAACCAGGTAGTTATTTAAAAGATATATATAGTGATATAGAAAGAGAAATACTTTATCGTCGATTAAGTAATGATAAAGAAAAGATATGTAAATATATTATAAAGAAATATTAGAATGGAAGTGGGTCTCATGAAAAGATACATTAAATGCTTAGTATTGTTGATCATTAGTGTATGTGTTTTTAATGTATATGCAATTGAATATAATCCATATGATACTATTCCTATTACTTCTACTAATGCTACTGTACGTACTAAAACATTTAATTATAATGGAATTACTTATAATAAAAAGCTAGATGAGACTAGTAGTACAAACTTTACTTTTAGTGGTATTGTTAATAATACTAAAAAAAGAATTCCAGTTACGATAACAATTGGTTTATTTGATAAGGATGGTAAGAATATTGGTACTATATTCTATTGTACTAAGAGGGATTATGATAGTAAGTTCTCTGGATTAGAGATTAAATCTGGTAAAAGTACCGCTTTTAAAATAAGTGTTAAAAAGAAATATCTTGTAGATAATAAGAGTGCTAATGAAATAGTTAGTTACTCAATACTTAGTGATAATGAAGTATGTGAGGCTGTAAAGTTTGATAGATATAAGGGTCTTACTTTAGCGGAAATTCAAGATGGAATTAAACCTCCTGATGAGAAAAAACCAGAAGAGAAAAAATTTGATTTAGGATTTTTAAAGACTATTAGTGGTAATTTAGCTGCTGGATTCTTTATTATTTCTATAATAATTGCGATTATTGCTTATATATTCTATTGTTATATATTAAATAGTTTATATAAGAAAATGTATAATACAGCGTCATCTTTAGTATTTGTACCAATTGTTAATAGTTTTATTAGTGTTAAGATGGCATTTGGTCCAATTGTTGCACTTATATGGGCTGGTATATTTGGATTAGGTGTATTATTATCATTATTGAATATTAATCTTATTGCTATATTCGCTAGTATTATATTAACAATAGCTTTATTAGCTTGTATCGTTAAATTAATTACTAAGAAATATGAATTATTCTATTTTGATCCTAATATGATTAAAGCTAAAAATGATGGTGTTGAAAAGAATAAGAAAAAAGATGGCAGTGATAATAAGTTTATTAATACTAATCAAGATGCTATTAAACAAGGTTTATTAAAGAATGATGAAGAGTCATTACTTGATGATACTTCTGCTGAAGCAGTTAAAATTAATTTAAATTATTCAGAGGCAGATGTTGAGAAGGCTAGTGATGATTACTTTGATGTTTCATCAGGATATGGTGATACAGGAGCAACTCCAATAGAAAAGAAAAATAATAGTAATGAAAATAATTTAGTAGACTTTATGGGTAAAGAAATTGATCATAAAGGAGAAACTGGAGGAGAAGTTACTACTGATTATTCAACTATATTAGATTTAGATGACGATGATGATAGTGAATCAACATTTGATGATGATTTTCCTAATGATGATTAGATAGAAATTAGTTTTCTATCTTTTTTTTGATATTTATGATAATATATAAACAAAAAAGGAGATGATATGATGAATTCTAAATATCTAACTTTTTTTAAAGATGGGAATATAGTTTTACCTTTATTCTTATATAAGAACTATAAGGAGTTAAAATTAGAGATTGGCGAATTATTATTCTTATTATATGTACATAGTATTGGGAATAAACATTTATTTGATCCAGAATTGTTTTCTAATGATTTGGGATTAGATATGATGGAGATTATGACTTATGTTTCTAATTTAACTGATAAAGGATTTATTAAAGTAGAAACTATTAAGAATGATAAAGGGTTAATGGAAGAGATAATAGATCTAGAAGGATTTTATAATAAAATATCATTATTATTAATGGAAGATGCTAATAATGCTAATAATAGTTCTGAATCTGATATTTATGAAGTGATAGAGAAAGAATTTGGTAGAACATTAAGTCCTATGGAATATGAGATTATTAAGGCATGGCTTGATAATAATATGAGTGAGGAATTAATAAAAGAAGCTATAAAAGAGGCTACATTTAATGGAGTTTCTAATTTGAGATATATTGATAAGATATTATATGAATGGGGTAAAGCTGGTATTAAGACTAGTAAAGATGTGGATGAGAATCGTAAGAAGAGGAATGCTCGTAAAGATGATAAAGATAGTAATGTAGATATGGCTATGGTTGATTGGAACTGGTTTGATGATGACGAATAAGATAGAGGATTATCTTGATGAGTTGTTTCCTAATCCAAAGTGTGAATTATTATATAATTGTGATTATGAGCTATTAATGGCAATAGTTTTAAGTGCTCAATCTACTGATAAGAGAGTTAATAGTGTTACGCCTATTATATTTTCTAAGTATAAGACTTTAGAAGATCTTAGTAAGGCTAATATAAGTGATTTAGAAGAAATAATTAGACCAGTTGGTTCTTTTAGAAAAAAGAGTAGTTATTTAATTGAAATTGCTAGAATACTAGTTAATGATTATAATGGGGTAGTACCTACTGATCACAGTATACTTACTTCTTTTCCAGGAGTTGGTAGAAAGACAGCTAATGTGTTTTTAGCTGAATATTACAATTATCCAGCTATTGCGGTTGATACTCATGTTGAAAGAGTCTCTAAAAGGCTAAAATTAGCTTATTTGAGCGATGATGTTTTAGATGTAGAGAGGAAGTTAATGAAGAAGTTTAAGAAAGGGAATTGGGCTAAAAGGCACTTACAAATGGTTTTATTTGGTAGATATTATTGTAAGGCTATTAAACCAGAATGTAGTTCTTGTAAATTAAATGATATTTGTAGAGAAAAAAAGAAGAATCTTAATTGATTCTTCTTTTATTATGGCGTTGGATTTTCACCAGGATCTTCTGGGGTTTCAGGTTCAACTGGTTCTACTTTTTTAGTTAATGTAGCAGTAGCTGCAGCTGACTTAACCTCATTATAACCCTTATACGTTCCGATTACTTTATATACAGATTGATATGGATCAGCAGGTGTAAATGAATATGAAGTACCACTTGTCCAATCTAGTAATTCAGAACCATAATATACATTATATCCGAAAGTACCATATTCACTCTTTCCTAATGGACCAGGTGATGTTGGTCTCCAAGATAATGTTACTTGTCCTGTTGCCTCATTAAGTGTTACAGATAATCCACTTGGTGCTGGAATAGTATATGATGAATAATCAGTTTCAGTAGGTTCTTTACCTTTCTTGAAATATTCATATATAGCAGCACTTCCTGGACCGGCTAGTTTTGGTGGATTAGTTCCAGCAGCTATACCGATCTTAACAACACTATTTGGCATTTTAAATGCTTCTCTATTTGATTCCATAGCTCCACTTGAAACTAAGGCATTAAATAATCTATCTTTTTGAATCGTCGCTGGTACGTTATGTAATACGTATCCTTGAGCAATTGATTCTTTTGTGAAATCATCATATCCATACCACATACCAATAACTGTCTTAGTTGAATATCCTATTACCCATGAGTCACGGATTGCATCTCCTGGCATGTTATAACGATTCATAGTTATTTCATCAAAGTTAGTTGTTCCTGTTTTACATGCTACATTTTTTGGAGTACCACCAGTTAAGGCAACGTCTTGTAAGACACTTGATATCATGAAAGCTGTAGCATCAGACATAACTTTTCTCTTATTAGCTTTATGTTCTACTTCTTTGTTAGTTGAACGATATAGTATTTTACTTACTGAATATGGTTCGTTATAGTAACCTCCATTTGAGAAGGCAGCATAGGCAGCAGCCATTTCTAGTGGAGAAACTCCAGTGAAGGCTCCAATTGAATGCGCTTCATGTAGAGCAATTGTATCTACAACATCATTTTTATTTTTAGGATTATAACAATTATTCTCATCATGGTTGTAACTATAGCCAGATGGGCATATTTCTGGAGTAATACCTAAATTAGTAACAAATTCAGCAATCTTTTTGTTTTCAACTTGTTGGAAGGCTTTTAGAGCTGGTATATTACGTGATGCAGATAATGCTCTACGTAAAGTAATATTACCATAGTATCCACCATCCCAGTTTTTAATTGATCTACCACCTGAATAAGTATAAGGAGCATCATTAAACATTTGATATGTTGACCAATCATTATATTCAATACCAGGACCATAATCAAATAATGGTTTTGCTGTTGAACCTGGTTGACGTCTTATATCTGTAGCATAATTTAATTGACTTAGGTTAGCATTAGTACGTCCGTTAATATTACGTCCGTTACCAATAGCTATTATTTTACCTGTTTCACTATCTAAAACAGCTACACCAGTTTGAACTCTATCATTAATCCATCCATATGTTTGTCCACTTAATACTGAGTTAACAGCATCTTGTCTAGATCTATCTAAGTTTGTATAAACTTTTAAAGATGTAGTATATGGATTTACTTTATAAGTATCTTTTACTTCTTGTACTACTGTATCAATATAACCTTGATATTTATTAGCTGTTACAGCAGTAGGTTCTACTGTTAGGCTTTCTACTGGAATAGAATTAGCTAAATCTTGTTCTTCTTTTGTAATATATCCATGCTTTTTCATCAAGTATAATACAGTCTTACGTCTTTCAGTAGCATTTATTGGATTGACATTTGGTCTATAATAGTTAGGTGATTTAAACATACCAGCTAGAATAGCAGCTTCACTTAGATTTAAATCTGTAACACTTTTACCAAAGTAAGCACGAGATGCTTCTTCAACTCCATATATATTTCCACCTAAGAAGTGGTTATTAACATAGAATTCTAATATTTGTTCTTTTGAATAATTCTTTTCTAGTTTAAATACAGCTAGATAAATATCCTCGAATTTTCTTATTATACCAGCTACACCTGAATCTGCTTTAGCGTCAGTGAAGCTGTTTTTTACAACTTGCATTGTAATAGTTGAAGCACCACCAGCTCCAGAATTACCTGAGAATTGTCCAACTGCTGCTTTAGCAAAACGAGGAGCATCAAATCCATTATGTTGGAAATATCTTGAGTCTTCTGTTGCGACTATAGCATCAACTAAAACTTCTGGCATTTGATCATATTTAATTTTTTCACGTTTTTCAGATCCTAGTTTAGCGAATTCTTTATCGTCTTTGTCATATAGAATTGTAATTTCTTTGGTATTTAATTGTTCTTCTTTAAACTTAGGATCAGCTTCTACCTTAATATAAATCATAAAGGCTGAGAAAGCAGCTAATCCGCATATTCCTAAGAATAAGAAGATTATTAAGAAGAAATTAAGAATTCTTTTCTTTCTTTTTTGATTTTTAACTTTTCTTAGTAATTGAGCAGCACCTACTATAATGGCAATACCAACTGCTGTTAGTAAAGTCATAATAATACCAAATGTTAAATAACATAGTAATAAGAT
>CACXFY010000090.1 GCA_902767005.1 uncultured Erysipelotrichaceae bacterium | reverse complement strand
ACACTTTGCCAGGCGGCTAAAGTATCATCCACTTTATGACCACGTGTTCTATTATCTCTTATTATTCTTCTTAATAATCTATTATCAGTTGTAGATATTCTGTTATGATCATCAACATTTACAGTAGTTAATGGTGATATATAAATCTTGAATTTTTTATTTCTAGGAATATTAGTTAATATTTTATTATCTAGAGCATGTATTCCTTCTATTACAAGAATATCATCGTCTTCTAATTTCATTTTCTCATTATATTCTTTTTTACCAAAAGTAAAATTAAATGTAGGTAGTAATACCTCTTCTCCTTTTAGTAATTGGCCTACTTGTTTATCAAATAGTTTTAAATCTACTGCTTCTAAGCATTCATAATCATATGAACCATCTGGATTCTTTGGATTTTCTTCTCTTTCGACAAAATAATCATCCATTCCAATTACTTTTGGAGTAAGACCAAATGTTTGTAGGTACATACATAGTTTCTTAGAAGAAGTTGTTTTTCCAGATGAAGATGGTCCAGCTATTAAGACTATTTTTATATCATTTTTCTTGTCAAATATGTCTTTAGCAACTGTTAATATTCTTTGATCTTGGACAGCTGATTCTATCTTTATCATATCATTTGCTTTTCCCATAGATACAACTCTATTTAAATCTACTGATGTTGTGATGTGTACTGCTTTTCCCCATTCTCTATATTGTTTAAATACATCAAACATTTTCTCATGATGTTCATATTTCTTTATTTTGTCATTTATAAATACTGTAGGGAATCTTAATATAAATCCATTATCTTTTATATAAGTTAAATCGAAGTCTTTTACTAATCCGGTTGATGTAGGCATTAAATGATAGAAATAATTATATAAGTTACCTAGACGATATAATGTTACATAATTATTTGTGTTATAACGCATTACACCAGCTTTTGGTAAATCTCCTACACTTTCAAAGTATTTTTTTGCTTCCATTCTATCAATATTCATCTTAATAATTGGTTTATCTTGTTGAATTACTTCTTGCATTTTTTTCTTTATGTCTTTTACTTTTTCTTCATTTAGTTTAAAAGTAGATTCTAAAAATATACCTTTATCTAAGGAATGTTCTACAATAATATTAGCATTTTTACCATATAGTTTTTTTACTGCATAAACCATAACATAGATTAGACCATTTACATGAGTATTATTACCTTCTCTTGAAGTCAAATCTAAAAATTCTATTTCACATGGTTCTTGAACTGTATTAGATAATTCTCTTAATCTATTGCCAACACGAGCTAAAATTATAGGAAATTTATGTTTATCTTTGAAATCTTGAGCTATTTCTAGTAAAGAAGTATCTTTGTTATATGTATATTTTTTCTTGTTTATGATTACTTCTACAGTTTCTATCATAATATCATCCACCTTTTACTCTATGTAGTAATTATATCATACATTTAAAAGACTTATTGTTTAAAAAGATGGAGTTGACAATATTTAGACAAAAAAAAGATTAGCTGTTTTTATTTTTTTCTAATCTTTCAGCTAATTCTTTTATTTTTCTTAGTCTATGATTTAATCCTGATTTTGATAAGGTCTTACCAGTTTCTATAGATATTATTTCTGCTAACTCTTTAAGAGATGCTTCAGGATATTTTTTTCTATATTTTAGAGCTACTTGTGTTCTTTCATCTAGTAAGTCAATACTATTTGTTTCTTCTATTATTTCGATTTGTTTTATTTGTTCACCAGCTGTTTGAATTACTTTATCCATATTAGCTTGTTCACAATTATTTAGTCTATTAGTTTTATTTTTTTGATCACGATAAATACGAACATCTTCAAAGTATAAGACAGCATTATTAGCTTTTATTATTTTTAAGAAGTCACTTATTTTTTCGGCTTCTTTTACATAGATCATATAGCCTTTTTCTCTATTGATAATTTTAGCATTTAAATCAAATATATTTAGTAATTGTTGGACAAACACAGCTTCTTCTGGAGTTGGTATTAGTAGTTCTAGATGGTATCTTGATGTTTTTGGATCATTAATACTTCCACTACATAAGAATACTCCTCTTAGATAGGCTCTTATTTCTTCATTGGCTCCTACTATATATGTTGGGGCTGTCTCTAAGTAGTGATTATTATCATCATAATAACCAATATTTCTTAATATTTTATTTACATCTTTTTCTACTTTTAATTGATATAATTTATTCTTACTAAAATTAACATTATCTATTACTATTATTTCGCTATCTATTTGATATAGTTCTTTTATAAAATATTGAAAACGTTCTAATACATTTAGTTTTTCTGAAGTTGTTTCTAAAGACCCATTATGAATATCACTATTGTTTCTAATAAAACCAGATAGTTCAGCAATCATTTCTGATTCTGTTGATTCTATTTTGGTTATTTCTTGTTTTATTGTTGTTGTAAATGACATTATTTTCTTACTAGATAAGAAAAGATTAGTGAACTAACTTTTAGGCTATTATGTCTTATAATATTTTCTTCTATAACAATAAGATCATCTTCTATTAGTTCTACGCCTAATTTTTCTATCTCCTTATAATCGATTAATATTGGATCTTTTTGCTCTTCAGTTTCATATTTATGAGCAATATGTTTAGGTATCTTAGTATTAGATGCGATTACGACATTTACTTCTCTTTCGCCTAAGTAACTATTTAACATCTTTATGTGATCTGATACTTTAAAGCCATCTGTTTCTCCAGGTTGTGATACAGCATTACATACATACATTATAGGGGCTTCTGTATCTCCTAAGGCTAGTTGTACTTCTTTGCATATTACATTTGGAAGTATTGATGTATATAGACTACCCATTGATAAGATGATTAAATCAGCTTCATTAATTGCTTTAATTACTTCTGGTAATACTGTAGGTTCTTCTTTATAAAATATTCTTTTAATTTTATTAGGAGATTTAGTTATTTCTTCTTCACCTTCAATAACATTTCCTTTAATATCTTCTCCCATTAGAGTTAGATTTGGATCTTCCGATATAGGTAAGACAGTATGTCTAACATCTAATATTTTACTTAGACTAGATATTGATTCTTTTAGTGAACCAGTTATATCTAGCATTGCAGTCAATATTAAATTACCAAGTGCATGACCATTTAAATCACTTGATGTTTTAAAACGATATGATAGCATCTTTTTAATGGCTTCATCAGTTGAAGATAAATTAGTTACTACTTGTCTTATATCACCTACTGCTGGTGTATGAAATTCTTGTCTTAAACGACCAGTTGAACGACCATTATCTGATACTGTTATTACGGCAGTTATGTCGATTGGGAAGTCTTTTAATCCCCTTAATAGATAGGAGATACCAGTACCTCCTCCAAATACTACTACTTTTTTATTCATGTTTTCCTCCTGATTTCTTATATATGAATAAGAAATAAATACCTACTATTACAAATACCATTGATATTAATTGAGCTACTTTTAGTGGTCCTAACATCAATGAATCAGTTCTTAATATTTCTATAAAGAATCTTCCTAGTCCATACCATATTAGGTAAAAACCAAGTGAATTACCAAGGTTAAATTTCTTTCTATTTACAAATAATATTACGAAGCCAATTAAACACCATATTGATTCATAGAAGAATGTTGGATGATGATAAGCTTCATCTATATACATTCCATTTATTATAAAACTTGGTATTCCTATACTTTTTAGTGAAGAAAGAGATACTACACTTCCATATGCTTCACTATTAAAGAAATTACCCCATCTACCTATTGCTTGACCAATTATTAATCCTAAAGCAATAGTATCTAATAGTTTTATGACATTTACTTTATGTTTTTTACACATAAATAAGATTGTTATTAGACCAGCTATTATACCACCATGTATTGCTAGTCCGCCATTCCATATTTCTATTATTTCTATTGGATTATTTAAATAATAATCTAGATTAAATAAGACATAATATAAGCGTGCTCCAATAATTGCGAATAATATACCAAAGAATAGTGTATTAATAATAAAGTCTTCATCAAGATTCTTTCTTTTAGCTTCTTTAATTATTATTAATACGCCAGTAATTACTCCTAATAGAATAAATATTGAATACCAATATATTTTTATAAATCCTAAATCTAATGCAATACTATCCATGTCTATTCTTTACTTTCTGAATAATACTATCAATTATTTTTTCAATTATAAAGTTAGCAACTGATAAAAGGATAGCAACAAAGAATAAAATAAATAAATTATCTAATTCAAAGTGTTTTCCTAGTATCCAATCTGTTATTTTTAAAATAAATACATTTATAAATGGATAAAATAGACCAAGTGTTAGGCCAGTAATTGGTATTGTTAATGTTACTAATACTGGTTTTATAGTTTTATTTAATATATAGGTTATTAGAACGATGATAATTGACCATAGTATTAAATGTTCACTATCAATACGTACACTTTTAAAGAAACTAGTAACAAAGATAAATACTAGCGTATAACCAGCCATATATAGTAACCATTCTATTAATTTGTTTATACGATATTTATTCTTTTCTCTTATTAATAACTTCATATTCTCAACCTCATAATATCTTTTTTAAGAACTGTCCAGTGTAAGATTCTTTTACTTTAGCAACTTCTTCTGGTGTTCCAGATGTTACTATTGTTCCACCTTCATCTCCACCTTCTGGTCCTAAATCTATTATGTAGTCTGCTACTTTAATAACATCTAAGTTATGTTCAATAACAACTACTGTATCATTATTATCTACTATTTTTTGTAAAATTGCAAGGAGACGCTTGATGTCATCGGTGTGTAGACCAGTAGTTGGTTCATCTAATACGAATAATGTTTTTCCAGTTGCTTGTTTTTGTAATTCTTTAGCTAGTTTAACTCTTTCAGCTTCTCCACCAGATAGTGTTGGAGCACTTTGTCCTAGCTTTATATAACCTAAACCTACATCTTCTATTACTTGTAATTTTCTTTTTATTTTAGGTACATTTTCAAAGAACTTTAAAGCTTCTGTTACACGCATATCTAGTACTTCAGCTATATTTTTACCTTTATATTTAATCTTTAATGTTTCAGTATTATAACGTGTTCCATGACATACTTCACATGGCACATAAACATCTGGTAAGAAGTGCATTTCTATTTTTTTAAGACCATCTCCACGACAAGCTTCACATCTTCCACCTTTAACATTAAATGAGAATCTATTCTTTTCAAAGCCATACATTTTAGCTTCTTTAGTAGTTGTGAATAAGGCTCTTATATCATCAAATACTCCAGTATAAGTTGCTGGATTAGAACGAGGAGTACGTCCAATTGGATTTTGTGAGATAGCAACTATCTTATCTAGATTGTCTATTCCTAGTATTTTGTCATGTTTTCCTGGTTTTTCTTTTGATTTATATATTTTTTGTGATACAGCCTTTACAAGTATTTCATTTATTAGTGATGATTTACCTGATCCAGATACTCCAGTAATACAAGTAAGTGTTCCAAGAGGAATATCAACATCTATATTCTTTAAATTATTCTCTTTGGCACCGATTATTTTTAGGTGTTTTTTATTGCCTTTTCTTCTCTTTTTAGGTACTTCAATACATAATTTGTTACTTAAATACTTTCCAGTAATACTGTTTTCATTATTCATTACTTCTTGTGGAGTACCTACAGCGATTACTTCTCCTCCAGAGTCTCCAGCACCTGGTCCGATATCTACTAAATAGTCTGCTTCTAACATAGTATCACTATCATGTTCTACTACGATTAGAGTATTTCCTAAATCACGCATTTCTTTTAATGAATTTATTAAACGATTATTATCTCTTTGATGAAGACCTATACTTGGTTCATCTAGTACATATAATACTCCAGTTAAATGAGATCCTATCTGTGTCGCTAAACGAATACGTTGAGCTTCTCCCCCACTTAGAGTTCCAGCACTTCTACTTAGAGTTAAATATTCAAGTCCGACATTTTTTAAGAAGTTTAATCGATCTAATATTTCTTTAATTACTAGTTTAGCAATCTCTCTCTTTTCTTCTGATAATTTTAAATTCTCAAAGAATGGTATTAATTCTTTAATAGACATTTCTGTTACTTCATATATATTCTTTTTGCCTAGCTTTACTGATAGAACGTCATCTTTTAAGCGTGCTCCATGACATGTATCACATGTGTGTTCTACCATATAATTCTCTAGCCATTCTCTTATCCATGTAGAAGTAGTGTTCATATATCTTCTTTCTAGTCTATTTATTATTCCTTCATAAAATTCTTTTTTATCTCTTTGAATTCCTCCACGTGTAGCATATTTTATTCTTATTAATTCATCACTACCATATAGTATTAATTCATGAGCTTTTTTAGATAATTTAGACCATGGTTTATCCATATCTATATTATAGTGATTACATAAGCATTCTAATTCCATAAATTCTATAGCTTCTGGATCATCTGTTAATGTCTTAATAGCTCCTTCATTTAAACTTTTTGTTTTATCAGGAATTATTAATTCTTCATCTATTTGTAGTTTTACTCCTAAACCTTTACAATCTGGGCAGGCACCATATGGGGCATTGAAACTAAATAATCTTGGTTCTAATTCCGGAAGTGAGAATTCACAATGAGGACAAGCAAAAGATTCAGAGAAGACTAATTCTTTAGCATCATCTCCTAAAATGCTTATAACTACTTTACCATGAGATAGTTTTGTGGCTTGTTCTAAAGCTTCAAATAATCTTGATCTTGATTCTTCTTTTAAAGCTATTCGGTCTATGATGACATCTATCTTTGATTTCTTATTCTTATCTAGGA
The DNA here is from genome assembly GCA_902767005.1 of uncultured Erysipelotrichaceae bacterium. The sequence continues at coordinate 1,988 of CACXFY010000090.1, read as the reverse complement.
CTATTTCTTCTGATAAGTCTTTCATTTCATCATTTATTCTTACTCTGATATAACCTTCTCTTCTTAAGTTATCTAATAAATCTTTTTGTGTACCTTTTTCTCCATGTACTACAGGAGACATAATTATCATTTTAGTACCAATTGGATATTCCATTAATTTATTAGTCATTTCTTCTACTGATTGAGAAGAGATTGGAATATTATGATTAGGACAGTATGGTACTCCAACACGAGCAAATACTAGTCTTAAATAATCATATATTTCTGTTACTGTTCCTACTGTACTTCTTGGATTATTATTAGTTGTCTTTTGATCTATGGATATAGCTGGAGATAAGCCTTCTATTGAATCGACATCTGGTTTTTCTGTACCTCCTAAAAATTGTCTGGCATAAGCAGATAAACTTTCTACATACCTTCTTTGTCCTTCAGCATATATAGTATCGAACGCTAAAGAAGATTTACCTGATCCAGATAAACCTGTCATGACAATTAGTTTGTTTTTTGGTAGCTCAATATTAATATTTTTTAAGTTATTTTCTCGAGCTCCTTTAATAATAATTTTATCCATAGAAATCACCAGCCATTATTATAACATACTTTATTAGTTTTTTTGTCTTTTTATGCTATAATTTTATTAATGAAAGGAGTTGTTTGTATGGTAAATGCAACAAAAGAGATGTTTTCAAATTATTGTGTTTTCTCTGGACGTACTTCACGTGCTAATTTTTGGTGGGCAGCTTTAGGAGTATTTATCCTATCATTCATCATTGGTTTTATTGGTGGTTTTATCTTAGGCCTTGCTGGTGTTGAACCTACTAAAGCATCTACAATAGTTAGTTCCGTTTGGGGACTTGCTACTTTATTACCTATTCTTGGTATAGAAGTAAGAAGATTACATGATATTAACAAATCTGGCTGGTGGATATTAATTACTCTAATACCTGTTGTTGGAAGCATCATATTATTAGTATTCTTTTGTATGCCATCAGTTAATGACGGAAATAAATATTAAAAAAACGGCTTTTTAGCCGTTTTTATTTTTCATCTATGTATTTTATACAGATAATGTTCTTTCCTTTTGTATTATATTTTGAAAAGTACTCATTACTTTCCACAGTATCTGTGGAATCAAAATACATCATATTAGGATCTACTATTTCACTTTGAAGTATATTAAATATTACTAGTCGTAAGTCTAAGTAATATTTTTTCTTTTTAGTTATAATAGCTCCTTTGAATAGAGTATTATCTTTATCATCTTTAGATATTTCATAATACTTTTGTGAGGGACAAGCTCCGATATAAAAAGTCATTTCAAAAGGAGCTTTATTAGTTACAGTAATCATTTTATCCACAATTTCTGTTAATAAGTTATTTTTTATATTATCTAGAGTAAGTAGAGCTATTCCTGATACGTTGTTTCCTTTATCATCAGTTGCGGATACTACTACAACTGGATCATCTTCTGTTTCTACACCTACTATTGTATCTTTTATAGTTTCTTTTAATATTAGTATTTTAGATTTATTAGTAGTTGTTTTATTAGTTATTACTTTGGCTTTTTCTCTACATTTATCATCTATTATTAATACTTTATCAGATATATTATATTTACTTAAAAATCTATTTAATGTTACTTCGTGTAATAGTTTTATTTCATTATGTTTTAGATTTGGAAAATAGTCTTTATTAGAAGTAAATATTCCATCTTTTACAGTTGATTTAAAGATACTTAGTTTCATATATTCTCCTTTACTGTGACTTTATTTCAAATAAGATATCTCTTAATTCCATAGCTCTTTCGAAATCCAAGTTTCTTGCGGCTTCGCGCATTTCTTGTTCAATTTGATCTATTTGAAGAGCTAATTCTTTCTTAGTTAGTTTCTTCTTTTTATCTAGTTTTGTATCTTTATTAGAGATTACTTCTCTTATTTCTTTTATGATAGTCTTTGGTGTTATATTATGTTCTTCATTGTATTTTTCTT
>CACXFY010000089.1 GCA_902767005.1 uncultured Erysipelotrichaceae bacterium | reverse complement strand
GAAGCGACTATATCTACATTATCAGCAACTACAAAAGCTGTAGTTAATGTAGAAAAGGCTACTGTTTCTGGACAAGTACAAGCAATATCAAATGGAGTAGTTAATATATATGATGGAGAATTCAATGGAACATTAACTATTCGTGGTAGTGAATCAAAAATAAATGCCTCTGGTGGTGTATATAAATATCTTGTAACTAATGATTATTTGGAAACTGGATTTGTTTGTAGAGAAAGATCAGATGGTAAGTTTATAGTATTAGATCCAGATAATATATCATTAAGAATGATAAAAGAGTCAATTGATTCTTTAGTAGCTGAAGAAGAAGAATTAATTACTAATGCTCTACAAGATACTGAATATCAAATAGGTGCTAGTTACGATGTAACAATAAAAGAAGTTACAGATAAAGGAGAAGAACTAGGTACAGTTACTGAAACAGACGAAGAATTAGAAGTAACATTAGAGATTCCAGAAGAATTACAAAATGTACCTGCAAATACTGATAGAGAATTTGTAATAATAAGAGTTCATAATGGAGAAGCTGAAGAATTAGAGACTACTGATAATAAAGATGGTACTCTAACAGCTAGATCTAACTTATTCTCTACATATACAGTTGCTTATAAAGATACAGTAAGATCTACACCAACTAATAATAATGATAATAATGATTCTGGAACAATTAATTATAGAGAAGAAGAGACAAATACTATTGGTACTAATCCAAAGACCAATGATAATATATTACTATTTGTAATGTTATTATCTATCTCATCAATCTCTCTAGTAATTAATACTAAGAAGTTAATAAAAAACAATTAATATGTTATAATAAAATAAGTAAGATATCTTACTTATTTTTTTAGGAGTAATGTATATGAAAAAGAAGTTATTAATTATTATTGAAATATTGTTAGTAATAGTATTATTATTTTCTTCATATAAAATAATTAATTGGTTTATTAATAATAAAGAAACTGAAGATATTCAAAAAGAAGTAAAAGAAAAAGTAATACTAGATGATATAAAGATAAATACAACTATTGCTCATAAAATAAACTTTAGTAATTTAAAAGATATTAATAGTGATGGAATAGCTTGGTTAACAGTTAATAATACTAATGTAGATTATCCAATATTACAAACTACTAATAATGATTATTATTTAACTCATAATTTATATAAAGAAAAAAGTGATGCAGGATGGCCATTTTTAGATTATAGAAATAACTTAAATGATAAAAACATAATAATATATGCTCATAATAGATTAGATGGCTCAATGTTTGGTAGTCTAAAAGACTTAAAGAAGAATCATTATTTTAATAATTTAAGTAATAGAGAGATAGTATTAATGACTAAGAACGCAACCCTAGAATATGAAATATTCTCTGTTTATGAAGTACCAGAAGAGAAATACTACTTAAAAACTAATTTTGATAAAAAGGAATTTACTAAGTTCTTAAACACAATAAAAAATAGAAGTATTTATAAATCTGATGTTGATCTAGATAATACTACCCAAGTATTAACTTTAAGTACTTGTACTCAAGAAGACAATAAGAGACTAGTAGTCCATGCAAAAAGGTAAAATAACCCTTTACAAATAATTCATTTGTGTTAGAATACAAAGACATGAGGTGATATTATGTATTGTATGGTAGAGATTGCTTATGATAAGAAAGTAGAATTAAACGAAACAATTAATACTTTACTATACAGAAAGCTAGCTTGCTCATGTCAAGTAATAGAAGCCAACAATACATGGAATTGGATAGGAGAAAGAGAAAATTCCAAAGAGTATTTACTTCATATAAAAACAAAAAAAGAGTTATTAGATGAAATATATCAAGTAGTAAAAAGAATTCATTCATATTCAGTTTTTGAATTTGCTGTATATGACTTATATAGTCCTTGTAAAGAATATATAGATTGGATAGAGGAGGAAACTTGTAGTGTCATTAAATAATGTAAAAGAATTCTTTAAAAAGTATAAAATGGATAAAAAGATTATCGAGTTAGAATCATCTTCTGCTACTGTAAAAGATGCTGCCGTAAGTCTAAATACTACCGAAGATGAAATAGCTAAGACTCTATCTTTTCAAATACCAGAACCTATTCTAATAGTAGTAAGTGGAGAATCTAGAATAGATAATAAAAAATATAAAGAAGAGTTTAAGACAAAAGCTAATATGATTAAATTTGATCAAGTTGAAGAAATAATTGGTCATGCCCCAGGAGGAGTATGCCCCTTTGCTATAAAAGATAATATAAAAGTATATTTAGATGTTTCCTTAAAGAAACATAAATATGTTTATCCAGCTTGTGGAAGCGGTAATAGTGCCATTAAATTAAGTATTGAAGAATTAGAAAAGTATTCAAACTATACAAAATGGATAGATGTATGCAAATAATAAAAAAAGACATAAAATGTCTTTTTTTGTGTATTATATGCTATAATTAAAATAGGTGATAATATGAGAGCCAACAAAAGAGAAAAAATAGCTTTTGT
>CACXFY010000088.1 GCA_902767005.1 uncultured Erysipelotrichaceae bacterium | reverse complement strand
TTACTAAAAAAGATGTTTATTTATATTTCGAAAGTGTCGCCATGATTATATATTTTATGAAACTAGGTAGATTTTTAGACAAAAGATCAAAAGACAAAACAAAAGAAGCAATTGAAGAATTAGTAACTATTACTCCAGAAACAGCTATTTTAAAAACTGAAACTGGAGAAAAAGAAGTAACAATAGATACTGTTAAAATAGGAGATATTTTAATTTGTAAAGCAGGAGATAAAGTTGCGGTTGATGGAACAATAGTTGCTGGAGAAACACATGTCGATGAAGCTTTCATAACTGGAGAATCAGAGAAGAAAAAGAAAAGAGAAAAAGATCGTGTTTTAGCTGGAACATTAGTAATAGATGGATATATTGAATATAAAGCAGAAGCAATAGGTCCAGACTCAACAATATCTGAAATAGTAAGATTAGTAATGGAATCAGTTAACACTAAAGCACCAATAGCTAGAGTTGCTGATAAAGTAAGTTCTATCTTTGTGCCTATTATTTTTATAATTGCTTTTGTTAGTTTTATTACTTATTTAATAATAACTAAAAATTTTAATGAAGCAATAGAGACATTTGTAACTATTTTAGTTGTAGCTTGTCCATGTGCTCTAGGTTTAGCGACACCACTTGCTCTAGTAACTAGTTGTGGAAAAGCAGCTAGTGAAGGAATATTAATAAAAACATCAGAAACTTTAGAAAAAGTCCATCAAGTAGATACAATTGTTTTTGATAAAACTGGAACTCTAACTTATGGAAATTTAAGAGTGGCTAGATTAAATAATTATAGTGATTATACTAATGATGAATTAATATCTTTAATTGCTTCACTTGAACATAAATCAACACATCCAATTGCTAGTGCTTTCAAAACTTATAAAGAAGAACATAAATTAAAATTAAAAAAAGTTGAAAAATTTAGTACTATTTCCAATCTAGGAATAGCAGGAACTATTAATGATAAAAAAATATATTTAGGAAGTTCTAAAATATTAGAAAAATTAGAATTATATAATAAGTATAAAAAAGAAGAATTAGCATTAACTAAAGAAGGTAATAGTATTGTCTATGTCATAGAGAATAAAAAAGTAATTGCTTTAATAGGAGTACAAGATGTTATTAGAGTAGAAGCAGCAAAAGCAATTGAAAAATTAAAAGCTCTAGGCAAAGAAGTAGTAATGTTATCAGGAGATAACAAAGAAACAGCCAATAGAATTGCGAAAAGTCTAGGTATAGATGAAGTAATAGCTGATCAATTACCACAAGCTAAAGAAAGATTCTTAAAAGGTTTAAAGAAGAGTAATAAACAAACAATGATGATAGGAGATGGTATTAATGATGCTCCATCTCTAAGTAGTTCTGATATTGGTTTATCACTTAATTCTGGTACTGATATTGCTGCTAACTCATCAGATATTATTCTAATGAATAATAATTTATTAAAAATAGTAGATTTAATTAATATAAGTAAAAAGACCATAACAATAATTAAAGAAAACTTATTTTGGGCATTCTTCTATAATGTCTTAATGATACCAATCGCAATCGGTATATTAAAACCAATTGGTATTAGTATTACTCCTGTAATTGCCGCAATAGCGATGACTATCAGCAGTTTAACAGTAGTATTGAACTCTCTACGTTTACGAAAATGATTAAATATGTTATAATATGCGAAGTAGGTGAGAAGTATGAAGAAAAAAGTAGTAATAGGAATGAGTGGTGGAGTAGATTCATCAGTTGCTGCCATTATGCTTCAAAAACAAGGTTATGAAGTAATCGGTTTGTTTATGCGTAATTGGGACTCACTAGCAGATGGTGAATTAGATGGACCTACTACTGAATCAGGCATTTGTCCTCAAGAAGAAGACTATAATGATGCTCTAAAAGTATGTGAAAAACTAAACATTCCACTACATAGAAAAGATTTTGTAAAAGAATACTGGGATTATGTTTTTACTTACTTTCTAGATGAATTAAAGAAAGGAAGAACTCCTAATCCTGATATTATGTGTAATAAATATATAAAGTTTGATATGTTTAGAGAAGAAGCTCTAAAACTAGGAGCAGACTACATCGCAACTGGTCATTATGCTAGATTAGAAGATGGTAAACTACTTCGTGCTAAAGATTTAAATAAAGATCAAACGTATTTCTTATGCCAAGTATCACATGAACAATTAGAAAATGTTCTATTCCCAATCGGAGATATGTTAAAACCAGATGTTCGTAAAATAGCTGAAGAATACGATTTAATTACTGCTAAAAAGAAAGACTCAACTGGTATATGTTTTATTGGAGAAAGAAACTTCAAAAATTTCTTAAAAAACTATTTACCAAATACACCAGGTGATGTAGTAGACATAGATACAAATAAAGTAATAGGTAAACATTCTGGTCTTATGAATTATACAATTGGCCAAAGAAGAGGACTAGATATTGGTGGTACTAATGATAGAATGTTCGTCGTAGGTAAAAACTTAGAAAAGAATATTTTATATATTTGTATTGGTGAAGATAATGATTATTTAGTAAGTACTTCATGCTTAGTAAATGAAATTAATTATCTTGGAGATGAAAAAATAACAGAATGTACTGCTAAATTTAGATATCGTTCTCAAGATGTACCAGTAAAACTAGAATGGTTAGATAATGGTGAAGTAATTGTAAGATATGAACAAGGAGAAAAAAGAGTAACACCTGGACAAGCTTGTGTCTTCTATAATGGAGATGAATGTTTAGGTGGCGGAATAATAAAAGAAGTAAGAAAAGACGATAAAAAATTATGGTACTTATTATAGAAAGGAGATAAGTTATGGACCAAGAACGCATTGGAAAACTAATAAAAGAGTTACGTAAAAAGAACAATTTAACTCAAGCCGAATTAGCAGAATCATTGGGCGTAACTTATCAAGCAGTATCAAAATGGGAAAATGGTAAAAACATACCAGATATTTCCATATTAAAAGAATTATCTAATAAATATAATATAGATATAAATGACTTATTAGAAGGAAACAATAAAGTTAAAAAAAACTATAAAAAATTAGCAATCATTGTATCTCTATTTATCACAATATTTATAGGTATATTTATTATAATTAATACTAATAATAATTTTGAATTTAAAACTATATCTTCAAAATGTAGTGATTTCAAGATATCTGGAAGTGTAGCTTATAATAAAGATCATTCTTCATTATATATTTCTAATATTGAATTCTGTGGAAAAGGAAATAATGAAGTATATAAAAAAATAGAATGTAATTTGTATGAAACTTATAAAAATACAGAAGTAAAAATAAGTTCTTGTACTAAAAAAGAAAATATATCATTAAAAGAATATTTAAAAGTTACTAAAATAAATGCTAATAACTATAAAACAGCTTGTTCTAATTTTAAAGATTCTACTTTATATTTAAAGATAGAAGCTACTACTAAAGATAATAAAACAGAATCATTTAAAGTACCTATTAAATTAGAAGATAATTGTTAATTCAACCAAAAGTTTAGTTTCAAACTAAGCTTTTTTTGTTATAATGATTTTGGAGTTGATAATATGAAGAAAAAAATATTTGTTTTTAGTTTAATTATAATAGTAGGATTATTCTTAACTGGTTGTGGAAATTCTACATCAGATTCATTAAAGTTTAAAAAAGAATATGAAAGCTTAAATGGTGAAAAGAATGATTTTGGACAGAAATATAGAACACTAAATATACCTAAAGATAATCCTTTTGTATATTCTACTGCTAAAGAGATTAATAGTATGATAGATAAAGGAGATACATTTGTTGTTTACTTTGGATTTAGTAAATGTCCATGGTGTAGATCTATTATGGAACAATTCATTAAAGTTGCTAATGATAATAATGTAAATACTATTTATTATGTTGATGTTTTAGATATAAGAGATGTTAAAGAAGTAAAAAATGGTGAAGTAGTAACTACTAAAGAAGGAGACAAAGACTATATGTCTTTAATTGAAAAAATAGGTGATGTTCTAGAGGAATACACATTGGAAGAAACAAATGGTAATAAAGTTAAAACTGGAGAGAAAAGAATATATGCACCAAATATTGTGGTTATTTCACATGGTAAAGCAATTAAATTAGAAACAGGAATAGCTGATGATTTAAAAGATCCAAATTCAGATTTAACTACAGAGATGCGTAAAGATACTTACGACAAGCTAAAATGTATTATGAAATGTTTTAATGATGAACAAAAAACTTGCAGCAAAACTATGTGTTAAAAAGAATACAAATTATATTCTTTTTTTTAGTTTTTTTCATTTTTATGATATTATTAATAATAGGTGAGAGTATATGAATAATAAAAAAGGTTTTTCTATGATAGAGTTATTAGCGGTAGTTGCGATACTAGGTATTTTGTCAACTATTGGTATTACTGCTGTTTCTAACATATTAGAAAAAGCTCATGAGGAATACTATATTAATCAAGAAAAGAATTTAGTATTAGCGGCTCAAAGTTATATGAATACTAATAAAAATGAATTACCTAAAATTATAGGTAAAAAAGAGAAAATTACAGCTAAAGAATTAAGAGAAGCTAATTATTTAAAAAAGGATATAACTAGATATGATGGTAAGACTAAATGTAATGCTGACGAGTCTTATGTCAATGTCTTTAAGTATGGAGTAAGTGACTATTCATATACAGCATATTTAACCTGTCCAGATGATAGAATAGCGGCTGAAGAAGAAAAAAATGAAAAGCCTAAAATAGATGCAGTCTTCCCAGGCTCAAAAGAGGATGTCGCAACAGCTTCTATTAAGATTACTTTTAAAGGTGAAGAGAATAATCCTGAAACTAAATTACTTAGTTATAGCTATAGTGTATTTGTAATTGAAAACGGAAAGAGTATAGAATTATTAAACACTGGAACTATGCAAGTAAGACAACCAAAAGTAGAAAAGACAATTAAGTTAAGTAAATATGCACTTAGTAGTACTGAAGTAAGCCTTAAAGTAAAGGCAACAGCTACTAACATAAAAGGAAACTCAACAAGTCAAATATTTACTAATGACTACAAAGATAAGACACCACCAAAATGTGAATATATTAATAGAGAAGATGATCCAAAAGGAGCATTTAGAAGAAAGACATGGGTAAATCATGA
>CACXFY010000087.1 GCA_902767005.1 uncultured Erysipelotrichaceae bacterium | reverse complement strand
GCTTGCTTTGGTTACCGTTTCTTGATCTAATACATTTTCAACAGATTCTTTTGTATTTTGTCTTAAGAGTTTCCTTGCACCCAAAGCTTCTCCACCAGAAGACAGAAACAAGCTCATAAGTGCAACTCTTCTAGTATTGTCCAATCCACCAAAAGAAACAAATGCTCTATTATAATTATCTAATAAGTTTTCTCCACCATAATCTTTATAAATAAGAGTTAATCCTGGTTGAACAAAACTACTAGTAGTACCATTAAGAGTATCTAAACCAACTCTCATAAGAGCATCACCAGTCGAAGCAAATATACTATTAGAATTTTGTGATAGGATACCCAACTGAGAAGTTTGACCACCTAAATACCATTGTATAGCCTCATATGTACCACTTACTAATGCATATCTTTCTCCAGCTTCAACAGTTGCGCCATCACCCCAAGAATTCTGTAATGCTCTTGAGTAACCCATAGTACCAGATACACCAGCCATACCAAGAGAACTAATACCAGCTGCTCCCATAGTAAGAGTATTTAATGCTACATTTCCTATGGTATAACCTATTCCAGTTCCAACTCCTCTTACATCACCAAAAGCATATGCATTGTCCTTAATTCTTTGTCCAACGCTACCATCTGAATAATAACTATCAAAGATACTGCCAACATAGTCTTTACCAACTATTGCATGAGTTTCACGCCATAATTTATCATCATAATCAGTATTAAAAACAAAATCTGCTGCTTTTAACAAAGGAGAATACATTTTAGCATTTGCTACTATTATTAAATCTGCTCCTGTTTCAGCAAATTTCCATACTCCTTCTTGTAAACTATTATGTGCCAATACAGCCGTTGATAAAATACCGTTCTGCATGTTTATTGAATCTTGATTATCTGACATATATTCATCTAAACAAGAGAGATCTAAATTATCAAAATCACTTCTATCTAAAATATTAATAAAATCTTTTATTTCTTCTTCATCACCACTATAAGCTAAAACTTGAGCTTGAAGGTTTTTAGTATAATGAATAGTTGATTCTAAAGTATTTCTACAAGCACCTACAGAACTACTAAAAGAGTCGCTAGATATTCCACCGACATACTCATTAAAACCTCTAGCTGAAACTATTCTATTAGTAGCATCTCTAAGTTCATTTTCTAAATTAACAAAATCACCACATGTACTACTAGCATTAGAAACAGCTAAATTAACAACTTGACCATTATAGTTTAAGTCAGCCATTATTTCTAATTCCTTCCATTTCAGCTTCTAACTGCTTCATAAAGATTTTACTTTCTTCATCTACATGACCAACATAGACAACTTCCTCTATTTGATCATTATTAAAAAGTAAATTCTTTTTACTTGAAATTACTCCTATTGGAAAAGCACAACCACAATAATCCCAAATCTTATCATTACTTTCTTCTTTTTGAGCATAACCCATAATCATGACTTTTCTCTTAGCACCTTTAAGTAATACTACTGTTCCAATTGGGAAAAATATATTATTATTCATAAAAATCACCTGTTTCTCCAGCATGAACTGCTAAAAATGCCTCATGATTGCTCCATGCTTCTTTATCTAAAGCTTCTGCCTCTTCATTATATTGTTGTTGAAGCTTATTGTATTCAGCAATAGTTTTCTCTCTAATTGAAGCAGTTGATCCAGTAATATATCCTTCACATCCATCAATAGATTGAACACTATCACCCAAAATCTCAGTTACTGTTATCCCATCAAAAGATAAATTATTAGGAGTAACGCTACCCATATCAGAACTAACTCTCATACCTAGTCCATGTAATTTAGTAGCTAAAGCATCTACAGCATCACATCCAGCTAAAATACCAGCTGCATCTATCTTATCTGATGCAGATTTAGCACTATGAAATGTACCACGATAAGGTTCTAATAATCCCATAGATAACTCCTCCCTACTATATTAATTATAACATGAATAAAAAAGCTAAACAACATAACAAAAAAAGTATGATAATTAACTCATACTTTTATTACTTTTTAATTGTATTATCATTAGAATCTATTTCTTCATCAAACAAGAACTCATTTAAATCATGTTTAACAATAATATCACCATTTATACCATCTAAATTACGTCCCTCAGAAATAAATAATTCTTTTAAGTTCTTCATTTTATTAACTATTGGAACTACTTCTTCAGTAATAACAGACCATAATACATTTAAATATTCAACATTACTACATTTACTTAAAAAAGAAAAATTATCTAAAATACACCTTTGTAATATTAATTCATTTAAATTACTCTTACCCTCTAAAGAAGTAATATCTATTGGGGTTTCTGTATAAGGATTAACAATTGCTAAAAATTCAAGATTATTCATATTATTTAAAAATGTATAGTCTTCATTATAAGAACCAATTAATTCAAGAGACTTTAAATCAGTTAATGAAGATAATGCTTTATCATCTTCAAAAGCACATCTTTTAAATAATAAACTCGATACATTTTTATCTTTTAATAATTGAATATTCTTATTAGAAACTAATCCAGATGTAACTATAACTCTCTTAACATTTTTAAATAATGAAATATCATCCATAATTACAACACGATTATTTTCTTTAGGATTAACATCATAAACTAACATATTAAATTTATCTAAATCTTCATTAGTAAAATCTTTAATTGGTTTATTTAAAAATGTTTCTAAAAAGAATTGTAAATCTTTATTTTTTATTTCAATCATAAAACCCTCCTTGCATAATCCATTATATCATCAAAAGAAAGAAATTCTGTTGCTATTTTTCTAGCACCATTATCTCTTGTTATAGCTGTTGGATTACCATACGTCAAGAAATCGTTAAAGAAACTTTGACCACGAACATCACCATATTTATCAAACACTTGATTTTTAATATAACGCATTACAGTATCAACACGTGTTCTATCATCTAATCCTTTTATATAATTAGTAATATCTTCATCTGATAAAGATCTTAGCATATTTCTTGCTCCACCAGTACTAGTAATACTATTATCCATACGAGTACCTAAATATCTAAGTAAACCATAGTTTCCCGAACCATGTCCATGTGTATCATCCATCGTCGATACAATATATGAAACAGATGAATTATTACCTTGTTGAGCTTGTACTCTAGCTGACTGTACTTGTGGTGTTTGTCTCTGAGGTCTAGGTGCATAATCTCTAAATACTTCATCTGGATCCGCATAATGAGTAGATGCAAACACATCACTAGCACCAAACCATTCACGTCCACTACTAGATTTCCATGTAACATCAACAGGTATTTGCTCTCCATTATCATCAAATATAACATTCCATGCATGCCTTCCTGTAGAACCATTACCCAAGACTGCTGTTCCAGAAATATACTCACATTTTACACCAGCACGATTACATAATTCTTTATATAATTGAGAATACCCAGCACATACTAATCCTTCTTCACCCATCATATTATTAGCTGTCATACCTCTCAAACTAGCAGATATTTGATGGCCACCCTCTACATCTAAAGATCTAGTTGAATAACCATATTCATCCGCAACAATTTGATATATTTGTTTTGCTCGTTCAGTTGTTGGTAAACTCATATCAATTCTAGATTCTAGTTGTTCCATCCTTCTCAATATACTAGCAGCTTCATAGCCTGTATAAGTAATACGTTTTTGATAACGATCTGCATTATATTTACTTTTAAAATTACCATCTAAATCAGAAAAGCCACCATCAATTTTAACTTTTAATTTAGATAAATCATCTACATTATCAAACATAGAAGAAGTAAGTTCTTTAGTTGAAGTAACACTAATAGTAGCACTTCCATTGTTCCTAATTTGTTGATTAATATCTCTTACTACTCTACTTTGAGTATCAGCATCAACATGCTCAAACACTCTATCAGAACCATTAGAACCAGTGAAGAATTCTCTTGCTCTTCGATTTACTCTATCAAATAAACCTAATTCATCTTGATCAGTAACATATCTATGAGATGAGCCATCACCTAGCGAAGCTTTCTCTAATTCAGGATCATTTCTAAATAAAACACTTGCTTTTTTGAAATCATCTACTTCACCACTTCTTCTTGCTTCTTCGATTATTTCTTGCATGCTCTTCTCTGGATTCATCTTTTGCTTTTCTCTAAAGAAGTTGTTTAAGGCATCTTCTTGTTGTTGCTTCAATTCCATTGCGTTATATTCTTGAGCTGTTCTTCTTATACTATCTGGATCTCCTCCTAGTGTCTCTTTTAGTCCTCTATCCATTTCATTATTG
>CACXFY010000086.1 GCA_902767005.1 uncultured Erysipelotrichaceae bacterium | reverse complement strand
TGGGACTTAAGCCCAAGCATTTCATTTATATTTTAAGTTTAGTAATTATCTTTATTACTTCAGATACGCTCCATGCTTGAGAGAATGTTCCACCTGATTCATAAGGTGGTTCAGCATTATATAATTCTGAAATAGTAGCTACACCTTCTGGATTATATAATTCCTTCTTAAATACTTTATATTCATCTTTAATAAATTTTTCATGAGATATTATCTCTTTTTCTTTTTCTAGTCTATCTTTATCTTCATTTATTATATTAGAATAAGCATCTTCATATAATCCAAGTAGCCATGTCCAAGCTGGACCTTGATGATATGATGAATCTCTTTGAAGAGGTCCTCCTTCGTAATTTGGTATATAGTTATCATCATCTGGTGATAATGTTCTTAAACCATATTTTGTAAGAAGTTTCTTAGTACAAGTACTGAAAATCTCTTTACCAACTTTACTTGATGGACTAATTACTGGATATGTTAAACTAATTGCAAATAATTGATTAGGTCTTACTTTTTCATCTCCAATTACATCATATAAGCATTTCTTTTTAGCATTATAAAATGCTTTTGTAAATGATCTTTTATGTGCATTTGCTTCTTTTTTATACATATCTTGTATATCTTTATTATCAAACTTTTTAGCTAAGTATTCTAAAGTCTTTAATGCGTTATACCAAAGAGCATTAAGTTCAACTACTTTACCATTTCTAGGTGTTATTGCAGTATCACCAATCTTAGCATCCATCCAAGTATTTTGAGTATTAGGTGTACCTGATACTAATAAATTATCATTTTTATCTATATAGATATTATTATCATCTAAATCAATTCCACGTTTATAATTATCAACTATATTTCTTAGTTTTAAATAGAAATATTTTCCAATAAATTCAAAGTCCTTAGTATATTTTAAGTATTTGTTAATAGCTTCAAATAATAGTAGTGATGAATCAGCACTATTATAAAGTGGTCTATTATCAAATCCTGAATATCCATTTGGAACTAAACCTTGTTTTATATCACGAGAAAATGTTAAAAGTATTTCTTTAGCTAAATCAAATCTCTTTGTTATTAAGAATAGTCCTTCAAATGCAATTAAAGTATCTCTTCCCCAGTCCAAAAACCATGGGTATCCAGCTAAACATGAATGAAGTCCAAATATTGGTCTATCGATTACAAAGCTATCAGCTGCTATTACTAAGTCTTTAATTACTTCGTTATATTCTTTTTCTTCAGCTTTAATTCTTACTTTATTAATTTGAAGTTCTGAATCAGCTATTACTTTTTTTAGTCTATTTTCTTCATCAGAAATTACTTTATCTACATCTGTGATTTCAGTATTATCTTCTAATGAACATACAAAAGATATTTCTTTTGTCTCTTTTGGTTTAATATCTACTTCATATACTAGAGGAACTACTAAATCTTCTTTACTATCAAATCCTCTTTCTTCTTCTTTAATGAAGTACATATTCTTAAATATATCATTATCATGAGCTATTACTCTTGAATTTGAGCAGTACATATAGATAGGAATATCTCTTACTTTATCTATATAGATTTTTGCTTTAGATCCATCTAAAGACATATCTACATCATAATAATGTTCACCATTTAACTTATGAAAATCTCTGAAATTTAGAAGAGGAGCTAAAGTCATCTTAGCTTTTTTATTACTATTTTTAATTACATACTTAATTACTACTGTGTTTCTTCCATATTCCATTGCTATTTTTTTAGTAATCTTTACAGTTCCACATTTAAATGTATATTCTGGAAGATAATCTTTTTCAAATGATTCTAATGATTTATAACCATCTGAAATATAATTTTCACAGACATTAGTATATAAGTTATAACTTTCTCCTGTTTCAAAAGAAATATTCTCATCAAGTTTAGAAAGTACTACATATCTTTTGGCTGGTGGATTAAGTGCTGCAACTAATAGACCATGATAACGTCTAGTATTTGCACCAATAACAGTTGTAGAAGCATATCCTCCTATACCATTAGATACTACCCATTCATTTTGTAGTCCATCCTCTAAGCTCAATTGTTTCTTTGTAATTTTCATAAGTATTCACCTCATTAAAAATTTTTTCTTAAGTTATTTTTTTCTCTTTTTGTC
>CACXFY010000085.1 GCA_902767005.1 uncultured Erysipelotrichaceae bacterium | reverse complement strand
TCATTTAACTCTTCAGCATCCATTTCTCCTAAACCTTTCATACGAGCAATATCATATTTAGTATTAGGAGATAAAGTAGCTAAATAAGCATCTCTTTCTTCTTCATTTAAGACATATTTTATTGTTTTACCATGTTTTATACAGAAAAGTGGTGGTTGAGCAGCATAAACATGTCCTGCTTCAACTATAGGTCTAAAGAATCTATAGAATAAAGTTAATAACAACACACGAATATGACTACCATCAACATCAGCATCTGTCATTATTATTATTTTATGATATCTAAGTTTAGATAAATCAAACTCATCACCTATTCCAGTACCAAAAGCTGTAATAATAGTTCTAATTTCATCATTTGATAAAGCTCTATCAAGTCTAGCTTTTTCAACATTCAATATTTTTCCACGTAAAGGTAAAATTGCTTGAGTCATAGAATCTCTACCTTTTATAGCAGATCCACCAGCAGAATCACCCTCGACTAAGAATATTTCAGATTCAGTAGCATCTTTACTCTTACAATCAGATAACTTACCAAAGAAATTAGTAACATCCAAATCACCTTTTCTACGAGTAAGTTCCCTAGCCTTTTTAGCAGCTACTCTTGCCCTACTTGCAGTCATTGATTTATCAACAATAACACGTGCTTGATCAGGATTCTCCATTAAAAATCTTTCTAAAGATTCAGAAAAAATCTTATCAGCAATTGCTCTAACTTCACTATTTCCTAGTTTTGTTTTAGTTTGACCTTCAAATTGAGGATTAGGATGTTTAACAGATATAATCATAGTTAAACCTTCAGTAACATCCTCACCTTTTAAAGATTCATCTTTATCTTTTAAAAGATTTGCTTGTTGAGCATATTTATTAATAACTCTTGTTAAAGCTCTCTTTACTCCATCTTCATGAGTACCACCTTCTGGAGTAATAATATTATTAACAAAAGAATAAATACTAGCATTATAACTTTCATTATATTGAAGAGCTACTTCAACAGTAATATCTTTTTCTTTTCCAGCTATATCAACAATAGTTTCATGTATTGGATTCTTATTTTTATTAAGCATTTCAACATATTCTACTAATCCACCTTCATAACAAAAACTATCTTTTTTATCTGCTTCCCTATCATCATATAATGATATTCTTAATCCTTTATTTAAGAATGCTAACTCTTTTAAACGAGTTTTTAAAATATCATAATCATATACTCTAGTTTCAGTAAATATTTGATCATCTGGTAAAAATTGTACTGTAGTACCAGTTCTATCTTTATCACATTTATCAATTATTTTTAACTCATCCTCAGGTTTTCCACCTTTACTATATCGTTGATAATAAACATTTCCATCCTTATATACTCTTACTTCAAGCCAATCACTTAAAGCATTAACAACAGAAGCACCAACTCCGTGAAGACCACCAGATACTTTGTATCCTCCTCCGCCAAATTTTCCTCCTGCATGTAAAACAGTATAAACAGTTTCCACAGTACTTTTTCCAGTCTTAGGATGAATATCAGTAGGTATTCCACGACCATTATCTTTAACAGTAATACTATTATCTTTATTAATAATTACTTCTATATGAGTACAATATCCTGCTAAAGCTTCATCAATAGCATTATCAACAATTTCCCATACTAAATGGTGTAATCCACGTGAACTAGTAGTACCAATATACATACCAGGACGTTTACGTACAGCTTCTAGTCCTTCCAATACTTGAATAGATGAAGAATCATATTTTGTTTTTACTTTTTCTTCATTCATGTATCATTACTTCCTTTCTATTTGTCCATTTATAACTTCAAAAATACAAGCATCATTTAAATATCTTTTATTAATATTTTTTAAATCAGTAGTTGTAATTATACTTTGTAAATCATCTTTATTAATAAACTTTAATAATTTATTTCTCTTTTTTATATCTAATTCACTAAATATATCATCAAGTAATAAAACTGGATTAGTACCACAATAATTATTAAATATATTAATTTCTGATAATTTAAATGCTAAAACTGCTAATTTTTGTTGTCCTTGTGATCCATAATACTTTAAATCATTATTATCTAGCTCAAATATTATGTCATCTCTATGAGGTCCATATAAAGTCATACCATAATTTAATTCTTTCATATAATTCTTATAAAAATTATGTTTTAAACTCTTTCTAATACTTTCCTCATCATATTCATTTATTACTATATTTGGTGTATATATAACTTTAATACCAGACATACCAGATATTTCAGAATAATAATTATCTATATTAATATTTATAAAATCAATATATTCCTTACGTATTTTGTATATTAAAATAGCTTTATCCACAAGCTTATCAGTAATAATATCTAGATAATCTTTATCAGCAATATTATTATTAAATAATACTTTTAAATACTCGTTTCTAGTTTTTAATAATTTATTATATTGATTATAAGTATTAAGATAATCTTTACTTAATTGTGATAATTGAATATTAAGCAAATTCCTACGTATATTAGGTGATCCTTTAATTATATCTAAATCATCAGGAGAAAATACTATTACATTTAAATTTGAAATATAATCTGCTACTTTCTTTATATTAGTATTATTAATAATCAATTTCTTCTGATCATCAATTATATCTACTTCTAATTTAGTTATAATCTGATTCTTCTTAATTACTCCTTTTATAGAACATTTCTTTTTATTAAATTGTACGAGATTAGGATTATTCCCAACTCTATGCGACTTTGTTAATGCCAAAATAGTAATAGCCTCAAGAATATTTGTCTTTCCTTGAGCATTATTTCCGACAAAAACATTCATCTTTTCTCCTAGTTTTATATTTTCATTTGAATAATTCCTGAAGTTAAGGAGATTAATTTTAGATAATTTCATTTAAAACCGTTAAAAAAGCTCATATAATCACCTATCCCCTATTCCAGTATTCCTATACATACGTATTTATTATACCACATATGCCCTTAAAAATCACTAAAAAAATAGTTATTACTAACTATTTTTCTTATTTTTTAAATATTTCTTCTTTTACGAAGTATTAAATCTAATCTTGATGCTCTAGATACTTGATTTTCAATAGTTCTATATGAACAAGGAACAATAATTTCTATATTATTATCAAATATTATTTTAGTATTATAAGTATCTATCTTTAAAAACTTTTTAATCCTATTTAAAGATATCCACATACATTCTTCACTATAAGGACTAGTAGTAGGAAAAACTATTAAATTATTAGTATCCTCTATTATTATAGGTACTTTGTATTCAGCACCCAATATTTCTTTTGCCCCCTCTTTTCTTCCTTGATAAGTACTTCCAAAGTACTTACAAGATGCCTCCATTATTTCATATGGAGTCTCTTCAACTAAAAATTTGTCCTCATCTTCATATACTAAGCTATCAGATTGATTATTAGGAACAATTGCTAAAGTTCCCTTACTTACTTCATATTTCGTAAATACTCCCCCTCTAAAACACAATATCTGTGTTTCAAGACCAATATAACACTAAAAATTGCCGAAAATTCTCGAATTCTCTCGAAATTTTTAAAAAAAATATAAAAAAAGAGTATTATCAACTCTTTTAATATGTTCTGATAGGTAAAACTAATTGTGTTAATGTTTCATCTTCATTAGATTTGATCAATATTGGTTTTATTTCTCCTACAAAATGAATATCCACATTTTCTGTTGAAAAACTCTTCAAAGCTTCCATCATATATTTAGCACTAAATGATATCTTTATATCTTCTTTATTATTTTTAGCAATAACCATTTTCTCTTCTACCCTACCTATTTCAGCAGAACTACTCTTTAATATTAATGTATCTCCTTGAGTTTCTAAAGTAACAATATTCTTTTCTTTATCACTAGTTAAAATACTAACACGATCAATAACATCATAGAAATCATTCAATTTAGTACTAATAATTAAGAAAGAATCATCTGGTAATAAATTAGATGTATTAGGATATGTTCCATTAATCAATCTAGATTCAAATTTTAAATTATTTACTTTAAATAATACTTTATTATTAAATATATGTATTTCTACATTATCAGTATCATCACCAAGTATTCTACTAAATTCAACTATATTTCTACTTGGTATAACTATATTATAATTCTCTTCACTTTCTTTACTTAATTTAATTACTTTTCTAGCTAATCTATAAGAATCAGTAGAATTACATTCTAGTATATCCCCTACTATATTAAAATTAATACCAGTAAGTACCGGTTTACTCTCTTCATTTGAAGAAGCAAAAGCTGTTTGATTAACAATACTCTTAAATAATCCAGCACTAATATCAATCTTCTTCTTACTTTCTTCTAATCCAATATTAGGATATTCACTTTCACTTATACCATTTAAATTAAATTCACTATTTTCTGTGGAAATTAATATTTTTAAATCTTCTATTACTTCTATATTAATAAATTCAGCTGGTAATTTTCTTACTATATCTAATATATATTTACCTTGAATAATAATACTACCCTCTGATTCAATAACAAAATCTTCTTCTTTAACAACATCTATAGTTGTTTGAATAGTAATATCATTATCAGTAGCAGTTAATACTAACTTCTTTTTCTTTAATTCAAATTTTATACCTGCTAAAACTGGAATTAAATTTTTAGTAGATATAGCCTTACTAACTTTATTTAAAGCATCAAGTAATAATTCTTTTTTTATTTTAAATTTCATATATATTCCTTCTTTCTTAATATTAATACTATTATTAGTGTGGAAAAAGTTAAAAACTACTTTTTCTCTTATTATATAAAGATTTAACTATAATTTTATATTGTGGATTATTTTTTCAAAACAAATATTTTTACACAACACCTATATCATTCTTTAATTTTTCTATAATTTTAGCTAAATCTCTATTATTTTTTATTTCTGATTCTATTTTATCTACTGAATGCATTACTGTAGAATGATCTTTACCACCAAATTCAATTCCTATCTTAGGAAAAGATTCATCAGTCATATTTCTACATAAATACATAGCAATCTGTCTTGGAAATGCAATATTAGAATTTCTCTTTTTACCTCTTATATCATCAACAGATATTTGAAAGTATTCAGCAACAATTCTTTGTATTCTATGAATATCATTATTCTCCCCCATTCCCTTAGATACAAAATCTTTTAAAGCATCTATTGCTAAATCTAAAGTAATTGGAAGTCCTCCCATTATTGCTGAATAAGCCCCTAACCTATTAACAGCTCCTTCTAATTGTCTACAATTACTACCAATATTAGAAGCCATATATTGTATTACTTCATCAGATATTTCATTAGGAAAATCAGCACCTTTAATTTTTTTCTTAATTATTTCTTTTCTAAGTTCAAAATCAGGTGGAAAAATATTAACTTGTAATCCCCAACAAAATCTAGTTCTTAATCTATCAGCAAGTTTTTGTAAATCATTTGGTGATCTATCAGATGAAATAATTATTTGTTTATTATCCTTAAATAGATTATTAAATGTATTAAAAAATTCATCCTGAGTTTTATTAGATCCAGCCAAGAACTGTATATCATCTATTATTAATACATCTATATTAGAATATTTATTTCTAAAAAATTCCATATAATTGAAATTAGTACCATCATCATCTTTCTTCATCATACTAAGATAATCTTGTTTAAACTTATCACATTCAACATATAAAACTCTTTTATTTGAATTCTCCACAATATAATTACCTATTGCTTGCATCAAATGAGTCTTACCTAAACCAGAATTACCATATATAAAGAAAGGATTATACATTTGACCTGGATTTTCCGCAACACTTAATGCTGCTGCATGAGCAAACTTATTACTATTCCCTACTACAAAGTTTTCAAAACTAAGTTTTCTTTGTAAATTAGTTGATTCATAACCGCCTTTTTCTTCAATTATCTCTTCCCTTTTTTTCTCCTCTTTTATCTGCTCTACTTCTTCTTCTAATAAGAATTCTAATTCATAAGAAGTACCAGATATTTCTAATAGTTTATTTTTTATTATTGTTTCGTAATTATCAATTAAATGTTTTTTATGAATTGGCATTGGTACAATTATATATGCCTTTCCATCTTCTAATTTATAAAGTTTTGTTTCTTCAAACCACGTTTTAAAAGAAAGAGATGTTAGTTCGTCTTTAATTTGATCTAAAAATTTAGACCATAAAAGTTCTTCATTCATTCTACCATCTCCCCGCTATCAACCTCTAAAAATAGTGTACATTAAAATGTTTAAAAAATAAACAGTATTTGCGTAAAAAAAGTTTTCCACTACTTTTCCACAATTTTATCCACATTTAATAACAATATAGAATATAGTATAAAACAACTTGTCCACATTTTCCACAATTTTTATTACACAAGGCATTTAAAAGTTTTCAACATATATGTGGAAACTGTGAAAATAAATTATTTAATTAAATATATTTGACAAAAAGCCATTATTCCTATTATAATAATGGAGATTTATGTCTGGAGGTGGAACAAATGAAAAGAACATATCAACCAAACAATCGTAAAAAAGCAAAGAAATTAGGTTTTTTTGCACGTAAAAAAACAAATATTTTAAATCGTCGTCGTCGTAAAGGTCGTAAGAGTCTTTGCGCATAATATACCGCTGTATATACAGTGGTTTTTTACTCTTATAGAATAAAAAAGAATGGGGTAATATTATGAGAAAACTATATATAGTTAAAGAATCTAAAGATTTTAAAAAAATATTAGATAATAATAAATATAAAGCATCCAATTACTTTAAAATATTCTATTTAAATAATGAATATAAATATTCAAGATTTGGTATTTCAGTAAGTAAAAAATTAGGAAATGCTGTATTTAGAAATAAATATAAAAGAAAAATAAGAGCAATTATTGATAATTCAAAAAAACTCTATATTAATAATAAAGATTATATTATAATATTAAGGAAAGGGGCCATATCTAAATCTTTTAAAGAATTAGAAATAGACTACCAATCATTAATAAATAGTATTGGAAAGGAAAATAGTAATGAACAAAAAGAACAATAAAATAAAAATACTCATTATTTTACTATTACTATTAGTAACAACAGGATGTACACAAACATTAATGGATAAAGATAATAAGGCAGTAAAAAATGAAATAACAGGTCAAACATTAACTAAAAATATAATATGCCAACCTACAAATAAGACAACAATAGATTTATATAAAAAGAATAATGTAAAAATCGAAAAATTACCTAAATGTAAAGAGTTTAAAGTAACAAGTGGTAAATATGAAGGACTTTGGACAAGTGTATTTGTTAAAAGTATTGCTTGGTTCTTAATAAAAGTAGGTTATTTAATAGGAAATTTTGCAATTTCAGTAATAATTGCAAGTTTAATTATCAGATTAATAGCATTTCCAGTAACAAAAAAGACTGCTATGCAATCTGAATTAATGAAAAAAGCTCAACCAGAACTTGAAAAGATTCAAAAGAAATATAAAGGAAAAGACGACCAAGAATCTATGATGAAACAAAATCAAGAAATGATGCAAGTTTATCAAAAATATAAAATTAATCCAATAGGTGGCTGTCTATTTGCTTTATTACAATTACCTTTATTTATCGCATTCTTTGAAGCAATCCAAAGAACACCAGTTATTTTTGAAGGTAAATTTTTAGGATTACAATTAGGAACAACACCTATGGTTGGAATAACATCTGTAACATTCTATTCATATTTAATATTAATGATTATTATAGCAGCAACAACATTCTATTCATTCAAGATGACTTCAGCTGGAAATATGAGTAATGATCCAACAATGAAAATGATGCCAATAATGATGTCCGTAATGATTGTAATAACAGCAGTATTTATGCCAGCAGGTTTAGGTATCTACTGGGTAACTTCAAATGTCTTTACAATTGTTCAAAATATATTAGTGAAAAGGAGTAAAGAAGCCAATGGAAAAGCGTAGATATACTGGAAAAACAAAAGAAGAAGCAATCCAAGCAGCAAAGATAGACATAGAAGAAACAGAAGAAAATTTAATTATAAAAGAAGTTTCTGAAACAAAAGGTGGATTATTTAAGAGTAAAAAGGTAGAAATAGAAGTAATTGAAAGAAGAGAAGTAGTTAAATATATTAAAGATTATTTACAAAAATTACTTAAAAGTCTAGGTTTTGAAGCAAATATTGAAATAAAGAATAAAGAAGAAGTACCAACATATACAATTTATTCTGATAATGATGCTTTATTAATTGGAAAAAATGGTAAAAATCTAAAAGCCTTATCAATAGTAACAAGTCAACACTTAAATACAGAATTAGGTAAGACATTTAAATTTATTATTGATATTAATTCTTATAAAGAAAAACATGATAAACAATTAGAAGCATTAGGAAGAAGAGTAGCTAGAGAAGTAGCTAAAACTGGAATTGAAGTAAAATTAGATTCCATGAATTCATATGAAAGAAGAGTTATTCATAATGCTTTAACAAATAACAAAAAGGTTTATACAGAAAGTGAAGGGGAAGAACCTAATAGATATATAGTAATTAAACCTAAAAAAGAAGAAGAATAGAAGTCTTCTTTTTTTATTTAAAAATAATAATTTATATGCTATAATACGAAAAGGAAAAAGGAGGAATACTATGAATGATACTATTTGTGCAATCTCAACAGCCCAAGGAGTAGGGGCCATCGCAATCGTAAGAGTAAGTGGATCTGAAGCAATAGATATAGTAAATAAGATATTTAAAGGAAAAGATTTATCAAAAGTAGATTCACATACTATTAATTATGGAAAAATAGTAGATAAAAGAGGAAATATGATTGATGAAGTATTAGTATCAGTCATGAAAGCACCAAGAACTTTTACAGTAGAAGATGTCGTTGAAATAAATACTCATGGTGGTATTGCTCCAACTAATAAAGTATTAGAAGAGTTATTAATAAATGGTTGTAGATTAGCAGAACCTGGTGAGTTTACTAAAAGAGCTTTCTTAAATGGAAGAATAGACTTAATAGAAGCAGAATCAATAATGGATATGATTAATGCTAAAACTCACACTCAAAGAGAAATGGCTGCTAATGGAATAAATGGTAAAGTATCTAATCTTATTAATAAATTAAGAGATGATATGATCCAAATAATATCAAATATAAATGTAAATATAGATTATCCAGAATATGATGATGTTGATATCATCACAAATGAAGTAATGATACCAAAAATAGTAAATTTAAAAGAACAAATAAAGAAAATACTAAATGAAAGTAAAAATGGCTTAATTATAAAAGAAGGAATAAAAACATCTATTATAGGAAGACCAAACGTAGGAAAAAGTTCTCTATTAAACTCTTTACTACAAGAAGATAAAGCAATAGTAACAGATATAGCTGGTACTACAAGAGATATTGTAGAAGGACAAATATCAATAAATGGAATAATTCTAAATATGATTGATACAGCTGGAATAAGAGAAACAGAAGATAAAATAGAGGCAATAGGAGTAGAAAAAAGCCTAAAAACTATGGAAGAATCAGATTTAGTACTATTTGTTCTAAATAATAATGAAGAATTAACAAAAGATGTTGAAGAACTATTAAATAAAATAGAAGATAAGAATTACATAATAATAGTAAATAAAATAGATTTAGAGAACAAACTAGATTTATCTAAAGTAAAAATAAATAAAGAAAATATTATTAATATGAGTATTGTTAATAATCAAGGAATAGAAGAATTAAAAGAAAAGATAATTGATATGTTTAATTTATCGCAAATAGAAACAAAAGACCCAACATATTTAAGTAATACTAGAAGTATAGGTATATTACAAAAATGTCTAGATTCTATCGAAGAAGTAGAAAAAGGATTAAATAATAATATGCCAATAGATATGATTGAATTAGATATTAGAAATATTTGGGAACAATTAGGAGAAATAAACGGTTCTACATATGAAGAAGAATTATTAGATGAAATGTTTTCAAGATTCTGTTTAGGAAAATAAAAAAAGAAAAAGGTGATACCATGTATGACATAATAGTAGTAGGTGGAGGACATGCTGGATGTGAAGCATCTTATGCAAGTGCTAAAAAAGGACATAAAACCCTATTAATAACAAGTAATTTAAAGAATATTGCAGATATGCCATGTAATCCACATATCGGTGGATCTGCTAAAGGTATAGTAGTAAGAGAAATAGATGCTCTAGGTGGAATAATGGGAAAAATAGCCGATAAGACACATCTACAAATAAAGATGTTAAATAGTGCTAAAGGACCAGCTGTCCAAGCCTTAAGAGCTCAAGGAGATAAAATAACTTATCCAAAAGAAATGTTAAATACACTTAAATCACTAGATAATTTAGAAATAAAAGAAGGTATGGTAGAAGACTTGATAATAAAAGAAAATGAAGTACATGGAGTAATCTTAGAAAATGGTGAAAGAATTAAATCAAAAATAGTAATATTAACTACTGGAACATATTTAAAAGCCGATATTTTAGTAGGTGATACTAGAACAAGACAAGGTCCACATGGAGAAAAACCATCTAATCATTTATCAGATAAATTAAAAGAATATGGTTTTAGAATAATTAGATTAAAAACAGGTACACCACAACGTATAGATAAAAAAACAATAGATTTTTCAAAGACTAGAGTAGAACCAGGTGATGATAAATTATTAACATTCAGTTTTGATTTAGAACCACAGTATAAAATAGAAGATCAAATACCATGTCATTTAACATATACAACAGAAGAAACACATAGAATAATAAGAGAAAACTTAAATAAATCATCAATGTATGGTGCTTTAGATGATGTCGAAGGAATAGGTCCAAGATATTGTCCATCTATAGAAGATAAAGTAACTAGATTTAAAGATAAAGAAAGACATCAATTATTTATAGAACCAGAAAGTCGATATTATGATGATATGTATCTTCAAGGTTTCTCAACATCTATGCCACCAGAAGTACAAGAACAGATGGTTCATAGCTTACCTGGATTTGAAAATGCAAAAATATTAAAATATGGATATGCTATAGAGTATGATGCTATATATCCAACCCAATTAAATGCCTCACTAGAAACTAAAGTATTAAAAAATCTATATACAGCTGGACAAATAAACGGTACAAGTGGTTATGAAGAAGCTGCTTGTCAAGGATTAATGGCTGGAATAAATGCCGCATTACAATTAGAAGAAAAAGAACCACTAGTCTTAAAAAGAAATGAAGCTTATATAGGTGTATTAATAGATGATTTAATTACTAAAGGAATAAGAGATCCATATAGGTTATTATCTTCAAGAGCAGAATTTAGATTACTATTAAGAAGTGATAATGCCGATCTAAGACTAAGAAAATATGGTTATGAAGTAGGATTAATAAATAATGAACAAATAGAAAAACTACAAGCTAAAGAACAAGAAATATTAAAATTAAGAGAATTTATGCAAGAAAATAAAATAAAAATAACAGAAGAAGTAAAAAGCATATTTGAAGATAATAATATTCAAATCCCGCAAGCAACAATGTCTATAGAAGACTTGGTAAAAAGACCAGAAATATCAATGAAATTTATAAATAAAATAGTAGAAATTCCATTTAAAGAAGAAATTCAAGAACAAGTAGAAATAAATCTAAAATATGAAGGATACATAAAAAAAGCCTATAAAGAAGCCGAAAAAATGCTAAAACTAGAGAAAAAACAAATACCAGAAGATATAGATTATGACAAAGTAAAAAACATAGCTAGTGAAGCAAGACAAAAATTAAAAGAAGTAAGACCCAAAACAATAGCTCAAGCAATAAGAATAAGTGGAGTAAATCCATCGGATATATCATTATTATCAGTATATTTAAAAAAGGAGTACAACAATGACTAAAGAAGAATTTATAGTAGCTCTAAAAGAAATAAATATTACTTTAAGTAATGAACAATTAAAAAAATTAGATTTATTCTATAAATTACTAGTAGAATGGAATAATAGAATAAATTTAACTAGAATAATAGAAGAAGAAGACGTATATTTAAAACATTTCTATGATAGTTTAACTCTTATAAAGGCCATTGATTTAACTAAAGTTAATACTTTATGTGATGTTGGAACAGGAGCTGGATTTCCAGGAATAGTACTAAAAATAGTCTTTCCAAATTTAAAAATAACATTAATAGATTCACTTCAAAAAAGAGTTAATTATCTAAATGAAATAATAAAAGACTTAGAATTAACTAATATAATAGCTATTCATACAAGAGGAGAAGATTATAAAGAAACATTTGATGTAGTAACTTCTCGTGCAGTAGCAAACATAGAAAAATTAGTTAATTATACTATGCATTTAGTTAATAAAAATGGTGTTTTTATCGCTATGAAAGGTGATATAGATAAAGAATTAACTAAGGAATTAGAAAACAAATTAAACAAAAAATATAATATAGAGAAAATTATTAGATTTAATTTACCAAAAGAAGAGAGTCAAAGAAGTTTAGTAATTATAAAAAATAAATAGACATAACGAAAGTTGTGTCTTTATTTGTAAAAAAACAAGTTGCTTGAAGATAAAAAGTGGTATATAATGTTAATATAGGGAAAATAAGAAAGGATAAAGTGGGGAAAAAATATGAATCCAGAAGCAAAAGATGAAGTAGTACAATTATATTTAGATGATATTATTCCTAATAGATTTCAACCAAGAGAAGTCTTTGATGAAAGAGCTTTAAAAGAATTAGCTGTTTCAATCAGAGAACATGGTGTTATTCAACCAATTATTGTTAGAAATGTTAACGGAAAATATGAAATAATAGCTGGTGAAAGAAGATATAAGGCCTCTGCTTTAGCCGGTCTTACAAAGATTCCAGCAATTATTAGAGATTTAGATGATAAAGAATCTTCAAAAGTAGCCTTATTAGAGAATTTACAAAGAAAGAATCTAAATCCAATTGAAGAAGCAAGAACATATCAAAAAATATTAGAAATAGATCAAATGACTCAAGAAGCCTTAGCAAAAACTATGGGAAAGAGCCAAGCTGCTGTTTCTAATAAAATAAGATTGTTATCATTACCAGACGAAATACAAGATGCTTTATTAAAAGAACAAATATCAGAAAGACATGCTAGAGCATTATTAAACATCGAAGATCCTCAAAAGCAAAAAGATTTATTGAAAAAAGTAATAACAAATAAGATGAGTGTAAGAAGTCTGGAAGAAGAAATAAAAGGGGAAAAAGAAGAACCAAAACTAGTAGAAGAAAAACAAGAAGAACCTGTTGATATAAGTGCTATATCAATGAATAACTTTGTTGATAATAGTCCACTAACTCCAACAACTGATCTACCAGAAATACAAGATAATTATGGAAAGGTTACGATAGCCCCACCAGAAGGAGAGAGTATGCCAGCAGATAATAAATTTTTAAATTATGGTGAATTAGAAAAAGAAAATGATAATGATAATGACGATATAAATGACATTCCATTAGATAACTCACAACCAACATTAACACCAATTTCACCAATAGATATTAATGATATAAAATCAAATACAAGTTCAATAGAGAAAAACAATTCTAATAACTCATCATTAGATAATCTATTGAATATTAGTCCATCATTATCTAATAATCCACTAAATACTGATAGTTTTATTACACCAGCTGAAAAAATAGTTAAAACAGATACTCAAGTAAAAGAAAAAGTAGCAGATTACTTCACAACTCCTGATTTAACAGCAGTAAATATACCAGCATCTGATAACTTACCAGCCGTAGATGATAATAGTGAATATACTACTGAAGAAGCTATGAATAAAATTAGAGAAGTAGTAAGTGAATTAGAAAAACATGGAATAAAGATAAAAACAGATGAAATGAATTTTGATAAATCTTATCAAATAATAATAAAAATCGATAAAAATAGAGATTAAAAGAAGTAGAAAAAGTTCTACTTTTTTTATTAAAAACATTTAAAAAAACAACGATATTTGATACAATAAATTATGTAATGAAAATGGGTGATTGCATGGGAAAAATAATTTCATTAGTAAATCAAAAAGGCGGAGTAGGGAAGACAACAACAAGCATTAATCTTTCTGCATCTTTAGCCGTATTAGGTAAAAAAGTATTATTAATAGACCTAGATCCACAAGGTAATACTACAACTGGAGTAGGTATTAATAAAGGTGATATAGAAAAAAGTGTATATGATGTTCTAATTGGAGAATGTGATATCACTGAAGCTATGATAAAAACTAAATATAAAAACTTATACGTTTTACCAGCATCAATTAATCTAGCTGGCTTAGAATATGAATATACTGAAAAAAGTAGAAATGAACAAGGATTTCAAAAAGGTGAACAATTAAAAAATAAAATGGCAGACATAAAAGATAGTTTTGATTATATTATTTTAGATTGTCCTCCATCACTTGGAATAATTACAACAAATGCCCTAACAGCTTCAAATTCAGTAATAATTCCAGTTCAATGTGAATTCTTTGCTCTAGAAGGAATAACTCAATTATTAAGAACAATAATGCTAGCACAAAAGACACTAAATCCAACACTAGATATTGAAGGAGTATTATTGACTATGTTAGATTCTAGAACAAACCTTGGTTTCGAAGTAGTAGAAGATATAAGGAAATTCTTTAAAGAAAAAGTATATAATACAATAATCCCAAGACTAGTAAGATTGACAGAGGCTCCTTCACATGGAGAGCCAATAATAGCTTATGATCCTAAATCTCGTGGATCAGAAGCATATTTAAACCTAGCAAAGGAAGTGATTTCTAGAAATGGAAACTAATAATCAAGAAATACCAAAAAGAAGAGCTTTAGGAAAAGGACTAGAAGAATTATTTAATAGTGAAGTATTAGACTATAGTGCAGTAGAAGAAAAAATACTAACTGAAACACCTAAAGAAGAAATAGTAAACATAAAACTATCTGAATTAAGAGCTAATCCTTATCAACCAAGAAAGAATTTTGATGAACAAGCATTAGAAGAATTAGCTTCTTCTATAAAAGAACATGGTGTATTTCAACCAATAATTGTTAAAAAGAGTATTAAAGGATATGAAATAATAGCTGGAGAAAGAAGAGTAAAAGCCTCTCAAATGGCAGGTTTAGAAGAAATACCAGCAATAGTAAGAGACTTTAATGATACACAAATGATGGAAATAGCTCTTCTAGAAAACTTACAAAGAGAAAATCTTACAGCTATTGAAGAAGCTAACGCTTATAAGAAATTAATAGATACATTAAATCTAACACAAGATGCTTTAGCAAAACGCTTAGGTAAGAGTAGATCTCATATAACTAATATGATTGGTTTATTAACTTTACCAGAAGATATTCAAAAAGAAATAAGTAATAAACAGATTACCATGGGACATGCTAGAGTATTAAGTAAATTACAAGATACAAATCAACAAGAAGAATTAGCTAAAAAAGTAATAAATGAAGGAATTAGTGTAAGAGAACTAGAAACATTAACAATAGAACCAGAAGAATATAAGAGAACAAATCCAATAAAAAAGACTAAAGAAGTAAACGAGTATCAATATTTACAAGAAGAATTATGTGAAAAATTAGGAACTAAAGTAAAAATAAAAAATAATAAAATAGAAATTAATTTTGTTAATACAAATGACTTAAATAGAATACTAGAAATAATGAATATTGGAGGATAATATGATTAAATTATTTAATACAGTGACAATTAATTTAGACCATATAGTATATCCAATTATCTATATTCTTTTAGGAGTAATTATTTATAATATTATTAAAAATATTATTAATAAATTACCTCGTTTTTCAAAGAAAGCATTAAAACCAACTCAAGCTCAAAGAGTAAAGACAATAAGATTATTACTATTAAATGTAATAAAATACATAATTGTTATTTTAGTAACATTAGCTATTCTTTCAGTATTTGGTATTAATGTAAAATCTATCTTAGCTGGATTAGGTATTGGAACAGCTATTTTAGGTTTAGCTTTCCAAGATATGGCTAAAGACTTAATTGCTGGAATAGGTATAATAACAGAAGGTACTTATGATGTAGGAGATACCATAGAAATAGAAGGTTTTATGGGAGAAGTAACAGTATTAGGATTAAAAACTACTCAAATAAGGAACTATAAAGGAGCCGTTAAAATAATATCTAATCGTTATATGGATAATATTATTAACTATAGTTTAAATAATTCATTAGCTCAAATAGATGTATCTGTAGCCTATGAACACGATACAGCAAAAGTAGAAGAAGTACTTAACAAACTAATTGAAGATTTAAGAGGAAAGATAGAATTTGCCAAAAAAGATATAGAAGTATGGGGAGTAGAGTCTTTAGCAGACTCATCAGTAGTATATAGAGTAGTATTAGAATGCGAACCAACTAAGAACTTCGCAGTTCAAAGAAGATTACGTAAAGAAATAAAAGATGCATTTGATAAAGCTCATATTAAAATACCATACAATCAAATTGAGGTGCATAATGGAAAATAAAAATTATACAATTGGAACAATAGTAGAAATGAAAAAAGCGCATCCATGTGGCACTAATAAATGGGAAGTTGTTCGAGTAGGAGCAGATATAAAAATAAAATGTTTAAACTGTAATCATACAGTTATGCTTCCACGTGTTGAATTTAATCGAAAATTAAAAAAAATCCTTGAAGAGAAAGGAGCATAATATGAATGAAAAAAGAAAATTAAAACTGAAAAAGTTCTATTTTCATCCAATTACAATATTTATTATATTAACAATATTAGTAATACTATTAAGTGGAATTTTTTCAGCTTTTCAAATGCAAGCAACTTACAACACAGTAAATATAAATTCTAAAGAACTAGAACCTAATCTAGTTGCTGTAGAAAATTTACTAGGTTTTGAAGGTATTAAATTCTTAATTAGTAATGCCGCTAAAAACTTTTTAAGTTTTGGACCATTAGGTATGTTATTAATATCTTTATTAGGATTAACTGTTGCTGAAGGAACTGGCTTCTTTGAAACATTAACAAGAAGACATTTATCAAAAATGCCAAAAATAACATTAACATTCCTAGTATTATTTGTAGCAACTATCTCATCATTAATAAATGAGGTAGGTTATGCCATATTAATACCATTAGTAGCATTAGTTTACTTTATGATGGGAAGGAATCCAATATTAGGTATAGTAACAGCTTTCTGTGGAGTATCCTTTGGTTATGGAGTATCAATCTTTGTAGGATCAACAGAAGTAAACTTAATAAATTATACTAAACAAGCCGCAATGTTAATAGATGATACATCTCATATAGCTTTAACTTCAAATTTAATATTTATTATAGTAGCCTCTATTATCTTATCTATAATTGGAACAATAGTAATAGAAAAAATAATATCACCAAGAATTGGTAAATATAAAAGAGAAGAGGAAGAAGCAAAGACAGTACAATATAGAGTATTAGATGTTGAAGAAGAAGAACAAAAGAAAATTGAAACAGAAAAATATGAAAAAAGAGGTTTAAGATTTGCCTTAGTAGTAACAATAATATCATTATTTATATTTGTATATGCTTTAATACCAAATCTTCCATATTCAGGAATGTTACTAGATATGACTGAAACAACATACTTAAATCAATTATTTGGAGATAATTCTTATTTCCAAGATGGTTTTACATTCATGATGGCATTATTCTTTGTCTTAGCAGGAATAGCATATGGAATAGGATCTAAATCTATCAAAAATGATAAAGAAATAATTGAAACAGCTAGTAAAAACTATCAAAATATTGGAAGTATTTTAATACTAATGTTTGTTGTATCAGAATTTATTGCTGTATTTAGAAGAAGTAATATTGGAACAATAGTAACTATTTGGTTAGCAAATCTACTAGAACATCTAGAAATAAGTGGAATAGCGCTTATCTTAGTAGCTTTAATATTAATTGCTTTATCTGGACTATTCCTAACATCACCAGCAAATAAGTGGTTAATATTTGCTCCAGTAGTAGTACCAATGTTTATGCAATCAAATATATCTCCACAATTTGCTCAAATAATCATGAGAGCAGGAGATTCAATGACTAAAGGTATAACTCCTTTACTAGCATCATTTGTAATATATATTGGATATTTAAATATCTATAATTTACATAAAGAAAGGCCTTATACAATAAGAAAATCATTAAGTATGATTTCACCATATTTCTTGCTTATAGCGGCAACTTGGATATTATTAATTATTGGCTGGTATATAATAGGATTACCTATAGGACCAGGAGTATACCCAACATTATAAAAAAAAGAAAGGATTTCCTTTCTTTTTTAGTCATTACTTAAATTATCAAAATAACCTTGAATAAATACTACTGGAGTACCTTTATCACCACTACCACTAGTTAAGTCACATAAAGAACCAATTAAGTCTGTTAATCTTCTAGGAGTAGTACCTTGAGTAATCATTTGACCTTTTAAATCAGCATCTTTCTTCCTAATCTCTTCTTTAATAGCTTCTTTTAACTCATCACCATGTAAATCAGGAAATTTATTATCAGATACAAATTTTAGTTTAATTTCATTTGGTGTACCTTCAAGACCACTTGTATAAAAAGGACTAACAACAGGATCAGCTAATTCCCATATTTTACCAACCGGGTCTTTAAAAGCCCCATCTCCATATACCATAACCTCTATATTCTTACCAGATATTTCTTTCAATTTAGCTTGAATTCCTTCAACTAACTTTTGTCCATCTTTTGGGAATAATTTTAATCTCTCTTCAGTAGACTTATTAGAACCAAGTAATCCATATTTTTCATTAAAACCAGAACCATTAATTGAATGATTCATTATCTCAAATAAACCAAATACTTTAGCACCTTTATTTTCTAATAACTTCTTAGTCTTAAATCTAGTATGAATATCACAATTAATAACATTATTTGTATACTTAAGAATCTCTAATGCGTTATTAGCAAGAACAAAAACTGGTTCACAACCTTGTTCTTTAATCAAATCTCTATAAAATGAAATCATATTAATACCAGTAAATGGATGAATAAAATCTCCAAATACTCTATCATAATCAGCTTCACTAATAACACTAGTTAAATTAAAAGCACTATTTTCTAATTTATCTTCATCCAATATTCCATTACCAACTTCATCACTAGGAAAAGATAATTGAACATATAATTTTTT
Source organism: uncultured Erysipelotrichaceae bacterium (assembly GCA_902767005.1). Next base: position 4,630 of record CACXFY010000085.1, on the reverse strand, counting down.
AGTGCTTCTCGCAATACCTTTTAATATCAATGAAAAACGATTTCTACTAAGTATTGGAAATACAATACCTAATTCATCTGGATTATTAAACTTTTCCTTAATATCACTAGCAATATCATCTACAGTACAATAATTACCTTCACTTATACCAACAACTGCTTCAGTTATCGCAACTACATCTCGATCTCTAAATTCAAAACCTTCGCTTTCACGAGCTTTCAATAATGAATCAATTACAATACTATCTAATTGATCATTTTCTTTGATGATAGGAGTACGAATACCACGTACTACAGTACCAACATTTCTCAAATATATCACCTTCCTATATTATTATCTCATAAAAAGCATAAAAAAAGTATAACTTCTTTAAATAACAGCCAATATTTGATATAATACAAACGAGAAAGAAGTGATATTATGAGTCTAACAGCCGGAATAGTAGGATTACCTAATGTAGGGAAATCAACACTTTTTAATGCTATTACAAATCAAAAGATTTTAGCAGAAAACTATCCATTCGCAACAATTGAACCAAACGTTGGAGTAGTAACAGTACCAGATGAAAGAATGGATAAATTAAAAGAAATGTATGAACCAAACAGATTTATACCAACAGCTTATGAATTTACTGATATTGCTGGATTAGTAAAAGGAGCATCTAAAGGAGAAGGTCTAGGTAATAAATTCTTATCTCATATAAGAGAAACAGACGCTATAGTAGAAGTAGTAAGATGCTTTGAAGATGGTAAAATAATTCATGTAGAGGGCAATATCGATCCAATAAGAGATATAGAAACTATTAATTTGGAGTTAGCAATAGCCGATTTAGATATAATTAATAATAGACTAGAAAGAGTATCTAAAAAAGCCAGAACTACTAAAGATAAAGATGATTTAATCGAAGTAGAAGCTTTAGAAAAATGTAAAAAAGCACTAGAAGAAAACATACCTCTTCGTAGATTGGAGTTTACTGAAGAAGAAGAAAAAGCTATTAAATCATACAGTTTTTTAACAAAAAAGCCAATTATTTATCTAGCTAATATTCCTGAAAGTGAGTTAGGAGAACAAGATAACGAATATGTTAAACTTGTAAAAGACTATGCTTCAAAAGAAGAAGCAAGAGTAGTTAGTTTATGTGCTAAAGTAGAAGAAGAATTAAGTGAATTAGATCCAGAAGATAAACAAGAAATGTTAGAAGGATTAGGTCTAGACGGTAGTGGACTAGACAAATTAATAAAAGCAACATACGATATTTTAGGTTTAGCAACATACTTTACTGTAGGAAAAGACGAAGTAAGAGCATGGACATTTAAAAAAGGAATGAACGCTAAAAGTTGTGCAGGAATTATTCATACTGACTTTGAAAAAGGCTTCATTAGAGCCGAAGTAATGTCATATGAAGATTTAATAAAATATGGTTCAGAATTAAAAGTAAAAGAAGCTGGAAAAGCAAGACTAGAAGGAAAAGACTATTTAATGCAAGATGGAGATATTTGCCATTTTAGGTTCAATGTCTAATGAAAACACAAATACAAATATTTGAAGGAAATCAGGAACAAGGAATCTTTTCTTCAGCTAAAAAGTTTTATAAAGAAGATACAACCGAAGAAGAAATATTTAATAGTATAAAAGAAGCAAGAATAAAACTAGGTAAAAAATATAATTTCGATGGCCTAAAAATGTTTCAAGTAACTCAAAAAATGTCAGATAGTGATATATATCCAGATAATAAGACAATAATAATAGATGAATCATATATGCAAAAAGAAGATTACTTTACTGAAAAATTATTAGCTGATATCTTAATAATATCTAATAAATATAAGAAAGTAGCTTTATCTCATCGTATGGCAGATTGCCCAGTATTAATACTAGAAGATAGAAAAAAAAGCTTTACTGCCATTGCTCATTGTGGAATTTATCATATAAATAGAGGTTTACCAAAAGCCTTAATAAAATCTATGATATTTAATTGCAATAGTGAACCAAAAGATTTATATTTATATTTAGGAAGCTATATACATAAAGAATCATATATATATGATAGATACCCAAAAATAGCGACCAATAAAAGTATTTGGAAAGATGCTATTGAAGAACAAGAAGATGGATATCATATAGATTTACTAAAAGCTATAAAAAACCAAATACAAGAATATGATTTAGGTGACATAATAGTAAGTAACATAAATACTGCCACAACAAATAATTATGCATCACATTATGCCGCAAATCATGGAAATAGTTCTAAATTAGGACAAAATATAGTAGGATTTTATTATAAATAGAGTAGGTGATAAAATGGATAATTATCAATTAATTAGTTATACAAAAGGATTAATGAACTTAGCTTCATCATTATCAAAGAATATTGGACCATCATATGTAACAGTAAAATATTTTACTAAAAAAGAATTTGAAAACTTGGTTAGTAGAAAAAAAATAAATATCTACGATTCAAACAAGTCACTAAAAGAAGTATTAAACGCCTGGTTTAATGACGATCAAATAGTAGACTCTATAATATATTGGCTAGAAATACACCTAGAAAAGCCAGTTAATATTTATCAATCTAATTCTGATTTTCATGATACTTTAATGGAACAAGAATTAACACCATTTTCTTTTATAGAAGATGTATATTTAGTAGAATATAAAAACTTTATAATGTGCTTAATAATGGGAAATAATGAATAAAAAAAGTAATCAAATGATTACTTTTATTTTTTCTTTAATACATATCCATCTTTTATTAAACTCTTAATATATTTAGTATAAACATCATCAAGATTCGCATAACCTTTACTTGAAGAAGAATGTTCTAAATTAAAATAATAATCTTCACAATCAATAGAACCTTCTCCTAATTTAAACCAATCTATACTATCACCATCAGTTTGGACATTGGTGAATTTAACAGGTATATAGATAACATATTTGTTCTCCTTTTTAGGCCAACTAACATAAAGAGTCTTATATATTGGAATATAAATATTAGCTTTATCTTTAGTAAGTAAGTATTCTTGTACTCTTTGTGGAGACGCAGTCATATGAAAATCTTCATCTCCAAAAGATAGATTATCAATAGCCTTCACTGCTTTATTATCTATATATGTATAATCATGAGCAGAAATACTATCAATATCTTTTAAATAACCATGAGAATTAACATTCATACCAACAAAACCAATTATTATTATACCTGCAATAAAAGCAAATGCTAAGAAAAAGATAAAAAAGAATATAAAGCGTGAAAATTTAAATGAAGAAGATACTTGATGCATTACATCTTTACTAAAATCATTCATTGAAAGTAAAAACTCTTCTTGAGGATCTTTTTGAATAAGAAATTCTTTTTTACAATACTCACAAACTCCTTTAGTAGCATTTTCATCAAACTTAACATCAGCCCCACACCCTGGACATTTCTTTTCAATAATTTTCATATAATCACCAATATAATTATAATTTAAAATAAGTAAAAAAACTAGACATAAAAATATATATTTGTTATAATACTACCGAGTATTTAAAATACTCCTTGGTATCTACTGATACCCATAAGTCCAAAAGGAGGTGCAAAAATGACTAAATATGAAATTATGTTCATTGTAAGACCTGATATGGAAGAGGCTGAAATTAAGAAAACAGCTGAAGATATGAAGAAGGTTTTAACAGATGGCAAAGCAACAATCGTTGAAGAAAAAGCAATGGGACAAAGAGAACTTGCTTATGAAATCAACAAGTTTACTACAGGATATTATTATTTATTTGTAGTAGAAGCAGAATCAGAAACAATTAAAGAATTTGATCGTGTTGTTAGAATTAACGAAAGTCTACTTCGTCATTTAATAGTAAAAGTAGAAGATTAAGAATAAGAGGTATAATATGAATAAAGTAGTTTTAATAGGAAGATTAACTAGAGATCCTGAATTGAGATATACTGGAAGCAACATTCCAGTAGCAACATTCTCATTAGCTGTTAATAGAAACTTTTCTAATCAAAATGGCGAAAGAGAAGCTGATTTTATCAATATAGTAGTTTGGAGAAAACAAGCAGAAAATGTTAAAAATTATTTAACACAAGGAAGTCAAGTAGCAATAGATGGTCGAATTCAAACTAGATCATATGATGATCAAAATGGTGGAAAAAGATATGTTACTGAAGTAGTTGCTGATAACGTTGAATTTTTAGGATCAAAGAATTCCTCAAACAATTCTAATACATCAGGTTCAAGTAAAGATGAACCAACACCTTATGATTTCAAAGATGATAGTAAGGTAGAAGGAACAGACGTAGATAGTAATCCATTTGCTGATTTTGGTTCAAGCATTGAAATCAGTGATGATGAATTACCATTCTAATTCTAAAAAGGAGGAAAGAAAATGGCAGAATTCAATCGTAGAAAGAAAAAAGTATGTATGTTATGTACTGGAAAAGAAGTTGATTATAAAGATCCAGAGACATTAAAAAGATATACAAATGAAAAAGGAAAGATAGTTCCAAGAAGAGTAACTGGAACATGTGCTCTACACCAAAGAGAAGTATCTAAACAAATTAAAAGAGCTCGTGCTATTGCACTAATGCCTTATACAAAATAAAATGTAGTGTAAACTACATTTTTTT
>CACXFY010000084.1 GCA_902767005.1 uncultured Erysipelotrichaceae bacterium | reverse complement strand
AATATACATGGACAGAAGTAGATTTACCAGAGCAATATGAATTAACAGATACATCAGTAAATGGAACAGTAACAACATTAACAAATAGTCATACACCTGAATATATTAAAGTTCCGGTAGAAAAAGTATGGCTAGAGGATGATGATGGAACTGAAGGATTAAGAACTGATATTGAAGTAGAATTATTCGATAATGATACATCATTAGGAACTAGGACATTAACAGCACCAAATTGGAATGGTGTCTTTGAGAATATACCAAAGTATAGAGATGGTGAACCTATTGAATATACTTTAGTAGAAAATACTGTAAACAAACATTATACAACTTCAATTTCAACAGAAGGAAATGGATTTAAAGTCATAAATACAAGAAAAGATGACAAGAAAACAAGTACTACTGTTAAGAAGACTTGGGATGATGATAAAGATCGTGATGGTATTAGACCTATAGTATTAGATGTTATCTTAAGTAATGGAACTACAAATACTAAATATCAGTTAAAAGCTGCTGATGGCTGGTCATTAACTGTTAATGATTTACCTAAGTATGCTAATGGACGAGAAATTGAATATACTTGGAGTGAACCTACATTCTCAGATGATTATCAATTAACTGATACTTCTGTAGAAGGTAATGTAACTACATTTACTAATCATCATACTACTGCAACTGTAGATATTGATGTTAAAAAGGTTTGGAATGATGCAGATGATCAAGATGGATTAAGAACTGCTATCGAAGTTGAGTTATTTGCAACAATTAAGGATGCTGTAACAGATGAAGAGGTTACTTCTTCAACTGGATTAAAAGCAACATTAGATGAAGGAAATCAATGGTTTGCATCATTTACAGGATTAGATAAGAATGCTAATGGAAAATTAATCTTATATTCTATTAAGGAAAATACACAACTTACTGATTATGAGACTAATATTACTCCAGCAGTAAATGAAGGATTAATTACAGTAACTAATACTCATAAACCATATACTACATCTGTTACTGTTAAGAAAGTATGGGATGATACTGATAATCAAGATGGTAAGAGAGATGATATAACTGTTAACTTAATGAAGACAGTTGATGGTACAACTTCATTAGTTGAAACTAGAACTATTAAATTAAGTGATACTATGAGTACTACATTCTATGAATTACCTGTTAATGAAGATGGTAATCCAATTGAATATAGTGTTACTGAGAATACTCTTGGTGGTTATGAATTAACTGGTAACGATGTTAAACAATTAGATGATGGTACTTGGGAGATTACATTAACTAACTATCATGAACCTGAATTAATTGATATTCCAGTTGAAAAGAAATGGAATAATAGTGCTAATAAATTTGGATTTGAAGAACCAACATCTATTAAAGTTTCTTTGATGGATGGTGACCAAGAATTAGAAACTGTTGTTCTTAATAAAAATGATAATAACTGGAAGTATACATTCAAAGATTATCCAAAATATCGTAATCAAGAACCTATCGGTTATTATGTAAAAGAAGAAGAATTAAAAGATTATGATACTGAAATAACTGGTAGTGTAAGTGAAGGATTTATAATTAATAATACTTATACAGTTCAATTAATAGACGTTAATGTTACTAAGAACTGGGATGATGGTGAAGATCAAGATGGTATTAGACCTGGTAGTATTTTTGTTACATTAGTTGGTAAAGTAGGAGAAGATACTGTATATGAATCTGAACTTACTGAAATTGAAGGCTCTAATGAAGAGAGTAATTGGAGTTATACATTTACTGATTTACCAGCTACATATTATGGTGATGAAATTACTTATACTGTAGAAGAAGCTAGTGTTGAAGGATATGATGATCCAGAATATAGTGGTGACTTTACAACAGTACTTGTAATTAAGAATCCATATACTCCTGAAACTATTAGTTACCATGTATCTAAGGTTTGGGATGATGACGATGATCATGATGGTCAAAGACCTGAATCTATTACAGTAATTCTTAAGGCTGATGGTTCTAAAGTAAGAGAACAAGTATTAAATGAAGGTAATGAATGGAGTTATGATTTTGTAGATTTACCTAAATATAAAGATCATAGAGAACCAATTGATTATACAATTGAAGAAGTTAGTGTTAGTGGTTATGAATCTAATATTACACCTTCTGAAGATGGAACTAGTGCTGTAATTACTAATAAACACACTAATGAAGAATTTGATATAACAATTACTAAGACATGGATAGATGATAATAATAAACTAAATCTTAGACCAGCAAGCATTGTAGTTAATGTTTATGCTAATGGAGAATTATATAAACAAGTTACTTTAAGTAATGATAATGACTGGAGAGTTACTCTTACAGTAGATAAATACATTAATAAAAAGGAAGCTGTTTATACAATTGATGAAGTTAGTGTACCTGAGTATGTTACTACAATAAATGGATTTGATATTACTAATACATTGAATCATAATGAAATTGTTCCACCAAATACATTGGTAGAAGTTAATGATAATAAAGATGGATTAATGTCAATGATTATTGTATTAGGTACATTAGGAATGACTGTATTATCTATTCGTAAAAGATATGAATAAAAGCTAACATTGTTAGCTTTTTTCTTTTTTGTGTTATAATTAAGATGTGATGGATATGAATATTAGTGATTTATTAAATTTGGATGGTAGTAATGTAGAAGATAAAATTGTTGATACTATTGATGATGTTAGAGTTGAATTAAAAGATTTAACTACTGATTTAACTTGTAAGATATACAGTGATTATATTAAAAATAGTTTAACTAAGAAGCATGTTATAAGTAGAGTAGTTAATACTAGTGATTTAGATTTACCTTATGAACATCAATTTAATGTTGTTTTAGATGGTATTGATAATTATTATTTAATAGATTTAACTTATTCTCAATTTAAGAATAGTGAATTTATCGATTTGTTATTTCAAGGATTTATGAAGATTAAGAATAAAGATTTCTCTAGATATTTAGAAATTGTTGGTAATGGTAAATCTGATGTAAAATTGGAAGATTTATTTGAAGTTAATTATAAAAAGAAATAAAATGTTTCATAAATATAAAAATATATGTTATAATAACGTTAGATATGTTAGAATAACATTAGAAGATAGAAAAGTGAGGTATGAATTATGAATTGTAATCAATGTGGTGCTCAATTATCTGGGTTTGAAACAAACTGTCCTACTTGTGGTGCTCCAGTTGCCAATAATAATCCTGCAGCTGTTCAACAACCTCAAGTTGCTCAACCTGCTCCTGCAGTAGTTCCTGGTGCTCCTGAAGTATCAGCACAACCTGCTATGGCACAACCAATGCCTGCAGCAGTACCAGCTGCTCCTGAGGTTCCAGCTCAACCTGCAGCTCCAGCACAACCAGCTGTTGAACAACCAATGCCTGCACAACCTCAAATGGTTGATCCACAAAGTATGGGTATGGCTGATCCACAAGCTATGGGTTATGGTGATATGTCAGCTCCTCAAGTTAACAGCTTAAGTGAGGCACAAGGAGAAGTTAAACCAGCTAAAAAGTTAAGTGGTAGAACTATTGGTATAATTATTGCACTTATAATATCAATTATAATTGCAGTTGTATATTATGGATTTATTTACTAATTAAACGATTAAAGGAAGAATATTCTTCCTTTTTTTTGTAAAATAGTGTATCATATTATTAGTTTAAAAAAGAGGTGTATTATGACAGATAAAGATAGAATTGAACTAGCTGATTTATTATTTCCTAATATAAAGCATACTAGAGATTACTATGAAGAAAAATATCCAGAAAGAGATTTAGTTGATGGGGCAATGGTTACTCGTTATGGTCCTAGTCCAACTGGTAGTGTTCATTTAGGTAATCTACTTAGTGCTTTTGCTGATATGGTTTATGCTAATCAATCAAAAGGAGTTTTCTTTTTAAGAATAGAGGATACTGATCAAAAGAGAATGATTGATGGTGGTATTGATAATATTACTTCTGTTCTTAGAGACTTTGATATCTTACCAACTGAAGGGTATTCTTTTGGTGGTGAATATGGACCTTATAAACAAAGTGAAAGAACTGAAATATATCAAACATATATCAAAGATTTAATTATTCAAGGTTATGCATATCCTTGCTTTATGACTGAAGAAGAAATAGCTGAGATAAAGGAAGAACAAGAAATTAATAAGACAAAAATTGGTATATATGGGGTTTATGCTCAAGATAGAGATTTAAGTTTAGATGAGGTTAAGAATAAAATTTCTAAAGGAGAAGAATATGTAATTCGATTAAAGAGTCCTGGGGATGCTAAAAAGGAAATAGAAGTTGTTGATTGTATTAAAGGAAAAATGAAATTTCCTGAGCATGATGTAGATACTATTTTACTTAAAAAAGATGGTACTCCTACATATCATTTTGCTCATGCTATTGATGACCATTTGATGCATACTACTCATGTAATACGTGGGGATGAGTGGGTTAGTAGTTTACCTTTACATGTTCAATTATTTGAAATTTTAGGTTTTAAACAAGTTAAGTATGCTCATATTGCGCCTATTACTATTAAAGATCAAGAGACTGGTAATATTCGTAAGATTAGTAAGAGAAAAGATCCTTGGTTTGGAGTTAAATACTATGATGAAAATGGTATTCCAATAGATGCTTTACATCTTTATCTAGCAACTATTACTAATACTAATTTTGAAGAGTGGTATTTACATAATACTGATAAGAATATTAGTGATTTTGAATTTTCTTTTGATAAGCAAGCTATAGGTGGTACTTCATTTGATGAAGCTAAATTAGTTAATTTATGTAAGACTTATTTTTCTAGAAAAAGTGCTCTAGATGTATTTAATGAGACACTAAATTGGGCTAAAAAACATGATAATGATTATGCTAAAGTATTAGAAAATAATAAAGATGACATGATTAAATTCTTAAATATAGAAAAAGATAGTGATAGACCTAGAAAAGATATTTCTAAATATAGTGAAGTTAAAGAAGAATTTAGTTATGCGATTGATGAGTATTTTGAAAATGAAAAATATAGTAAAAACGATAGTGAAAAAGTATATGATGTTGATTTAATTACTGATTATATTAATAATTATTTAGATATAGATGTATCTAATGAAGAATGGTTTAATGGAGTAAGAGAATTTGCTAGTAAGAATGGGTTTGCTACTAGTCCTAAAGAATATAAAAATAATCCAGATGAATATAAGGGACATGTAGGAGATATTTGTGAGGCGATTCGTGTTATGATTACAGGAAGAACTAAATCTCCAGATTTATTTAGTATTATGAAAATATTAGGTAAAGATAGAATAATTAAGAGGATTGAATTATATAAAGAGTTTATTAATAAATAACTCTTTTTTTTATTATTTTAATATGTTAAAATTAATTATAATGAGGTGTTGGCTATGAATATAATTATACTTGTTGTCGCAACTATAATTGTTTTGTTTTTATTAGTTGATTTTTTCTTTGTATTATTACTTGAACGTAAGAATACTAATAGAAAAGTAGAAATTGATTATATAAAAGAAGATAATGATAAAAAAATTATAGATAGTTTTTCACTTAATAAAGATAATTATTTAGTTCCAAATATTGATGATATATTAGAAGATAGTAATGAGGATGAGTCTTCTAAAAAGAAATTAATTGATAATATGATTTCTTTTAATAAATTATTTAATGATAAAAAGATGAAATGTGAATGTATTAATTACTATGAGAATGGTATTGTTACTACTTATGAGATAAGAGTTGATGAAGGTCAATTAATTGATGAAATAGTAGATTTAAAAGAATCTATTATTAATAGTATTGAATGTGAAGATATAGAGTTTATTATTCCTTTTCAGAATAAAAGTATTGGTATTGTTATACAAAATGAGAAGGTTAAAAATATTAAGTTTAAAGATTCATTTAAATTTTTAAAGAGTAGAAATTCTAAGAAGGAATTATTAATACCAATTGGTAAAGATTTAATTGGTAATTATGAGTTATTAGATTTATGTGAGTGTCATAATTTAGTAATAGGTGGAGATACTGGAAGTGGTAAGAGTACTTTCTTACAGAATATTATATGTAGTTTATTGCTAAAAGATACTCCACTTGATGTTAGATTTGCTTGTATTGATACTAAAGGTAATGAATTAGACTTATATAATGGTTTAGATATGAGTTTATGTGATACTGTTAGTGATAAAGATGATGCTTTTAAATTAATGAATGAAATTATAGATGAAATATATAGACGTAATGATTTATTAGATAATAACATGGATAGAAATATTACTGAGTATAATAAAGAAGTATTTGATTGGAATAAAGATCATGTTTTAAATGAAGAAAAGAAAGAAAAGTTAAATTATATATTATTTATTATTGATGATTTTAGTGATTTAATGAATTATAAAAAAGTAGAATTTGAGAAGAATTTATTGATACTTGGAGAGATGGGACCTAAGGTTGGTGTAAATATTATTTTATCTAGTCGTAAGCCAATATCTTTTAGTAATATTGTTAAAGGGGCTTTTGAGACTAAGATATGTTTTCAAGTAAGTAGTGATAAAGAGTATGAGGCTGTTCTTGGATTAAGTGATAATATTAAATTATATGGTGTTGGAGATATGTATTTACTTAAAAAAGATATGATTAATCCAAAAAGAATTCAAGCTCCAAATATTACAATAAATGAAGTTAATAGTATCATTAATGCGATTAAAGGTGTAAAATAGATTTTAGCGATAGATTTATGGAGGCATAAAATGAAGAAGAATGATTTGTTTAAGTGGACTTGGGGTCAAGCAGGCCAAGCTATGATTGGTGAAATATTATTTGCTATTGCGGTTAACTTATTTATAGTTCCTTTTGGATTATATAATGGTGGTATTATCGGTATTTCTCAATTGATAAGAAGTTTTATTGTAAATGTATTTAATATTCATACATCGTATGACTTTGCTGGTATTATTAACTTTTTATTTAATGTTCCATTATTTATTTTAGCTTATAGGCATATTAGTAAGACTTTCTTTTTTAGAACATTGTTTTGTGTTATAGTTCAAACAATAGCTTTAACTGTTATTCCTATTCCAGAAGTTCCATTAGTAGAAGAGATGCTTACATCTGTTCTTATTGGTGGTATCTTAGGTGGTGTTGGTGGAGGTATGATTCTTTCAGCAGCTGCTTCTGGTGGAGGTACTGATATTATAGGTGTCTTATTAACATTAAAAAATCGTAAGTTATCAGTTGGTAAAATTGGATTAAGTATCAATGTTGTTGTATATAGTATTTGTGGTTTATTATATGGTATATCTGTAATGATCTATTCAATTATTTATACTGCAATTTATTCTTTAGTAGTTGATAAATTACATGAACAAAATATTTGTTCAACAGCAGTTATATTTACGAAAATGAAACCAAATAAAATTATTAATTTTATTCAAGTTGAATTAGATAGAGATGTTACTTGGTGGGAAGGTGTTGGATCACATGATGACACTAAAACATACATCTGTTATGCAGTTTTATCTAAATATGAATTGATGAGATTAGAGAGACATTTGAATGTTATTGATTCTTCTGCTTTTGTTGTAACGGCAGATGGAGTTGGTATTAGAGGGAATTTCCAAAAGAAACTTACTTAAAGTTTCTTTTTTTTATAATAATTATGATACAATTAAAGTGGTGATGATATGAAGAAGATATTAATTTTATTTATCGCTATATTTTCATTTTTTAATGTTAATGCGATAGGTAGAAATGAATATGTTATTGATAATTCTAAAATATTTAGTAAAGATACTGAGAATTTTATATTAGAATTATCTAATTATTTAAAAGATCAAGAACAAATAGATTATGTTGTAGTTAGTGCTAAAACAAATAATGATTTAAAAGCATATACTAATGAATTATATGATGAATTACATATATCTAATAAAGGTATATTAATGGTTGTTGATAAAGATAGTAGAAGTATACAAATACAAGTTGGTAAACGATTAAGTAATGTTATTTCTGACTCTGTCATTAATAAATATATTGATAAATATATGATTGGTTATTTAAAAAATGAAGAGTGGGATGATGGAGTAAGAAATGGATATACAGCTTTTTATAAATTATTATGTAATTATTATGGTATTGATTCTTCAATATTAGAAGTTTATGATGGTAATAGTTTTTTAAATAATTATCGTATGCTCATTATTTCAGTTATTATATTTATTTGTACTATGATTGGTTATAATTTAATTAGATATTATAGAGATAGATATGTAAGAAAACCTAAAGATAAGGTTAGTAAAGTATTAAATGATATTATTTTCTATAGTTGTATATTTATAAATGTTGAATTGTTTATAGTTGCATATTATATAGGGTTGAATTATTTTCTTGTGGTATTTGTGATAGAAATTATATCTATACTTAGTAGTTATTTTAATGAAAGTGAAAATGCTAAAAAGAAAAGAATAGAAGTTAAGAGAATAAGGAGAAAGAAGAAAAGACATGGATAGAATTATTATTTTAGATAAATATAATAAAATTACTAAAGTAAATAATAAGAGTGATTTATTAGATTT
>CACXFY010000083.1 GCA_902767005.1 uncultured Erysipelotrichaceae bacterium | reverse complement strand
TTAGGATTCCATCTTCTCTTTTGATGTCCAAAATGAACACCAGCTTCTAATAAATAATTCATTGATACAACAGTCATTTTTTAATCTCCTTTTCGTTTAATCTTCTATTAGTTTCTAAAACTTATCACCTTACGGCACTAGATAAATCAATTCACCAATATGTTTATTTTTCTAAAGCTTCAATAATTTCAGCTTTCTTTAATCCAGTAACAGATATTTTCTTTTTCTTAGCTACTTCTTTTAATTCTGCTACTGTCATCTTAGTATAATCTACTTTTTCAGACTTAGTCTCTTTCTTTTCTTCTTTTGCTTCTTCTTTTTTAGTTTCTTTCTTAGCAGTAGTCTTCTTAGCTCCACCAATAGTAACTTCAGCTCCAGCTATTTCAGTAGCAGGTTTAATCTTACCAGCTTTTCCATCTTTAGCAACTTTAACTAATTCACTAAATGCCTTTGGATCATTAATAGCTATTTCTGATAACATCTTTCTATTAATTTCAACACCTGCTTTAGTTAATCCTTCAATAAATCTAGAATAACTAATATCATTCATTCTACAAGCTGCATTTATTCTAGTAATCCATAACTTTCTAAAATCTCTCTTCTTTTGTTTTCTGTCTCTAAATGCATATTGTCCTGAATGCATTAATTGTTCTTTAGCAGTTTTATAAAGTCTATGTTTACTACCAAAATAACCTTTAGCTTCTTTTAAAACTTTCTTATGACGAGCTTTAGTAACAGCTCCATTCTTTACTCTTGCCATTTTAACATCCTCCTATTTATTTTTATTAAATTATATTCTTTAATCTATTTTGATCAGCTTTACTTAAATTTGATCCTTTTCTGCAGCTTCTATTATAGCTTGCACTCTTACTACCAGTGTTATGTCTACTACCTGGTTTTCCAATTGTAATATCATTTTTTCTTTTATTTAATACTTTAGCAGTACCTTTATGTGTTTTAATCTTTGGCATATTTTCTTCCTCCTACTATTTATCTTTTTTTGGAACCAATAACATAGTCATTGTTCTACCGTCTAACTTAGGTTTTTGATCAATATCCGCATAATCTTTAACTCGCTCAGCAAATCTTTCTAAAACTTCACGTCCTAATTCAGTATGAGCCATTTGACGTCCTTTAAAACGAACAGTAAGCTTTATACGATCGCCTTTCTCTAAATACTTAGTTGCATTTCTAAGCTTAGTCTCAAAATCCCCTACATCAATAACAGGTGATAAACGATACTCTTTTAATTCACTCATATTAGCTCTTTGTCTTTTTAATGCTTCCTTTTCCTTCTTTTGTTTTTCATAACGGAACTTATTATAATCCATTACTTTACAAACTGGTGGATTAGCATTAGGACTAATTAATACTAAATCTAAAGCAGCATAACTAGCTAAAGTTAAAGCATCAGAAATAGACTTAATTCCTACTTGCTCCCCATTAGGACCAATAACTAAGACTTCTGGAACCTTAATTTGATCATTAATCAACATGTTATTCTTATCCTTTGCGATATGTAACACCTCCATCACATAAGAAAAGCGGATACATAAATATATCCACTTTAACACCATAAAAATATAATCTTTTCTTTGGCATTTGACCTATCGCTATTCGCAGATCAGGTGGATATAAATCTCTTTCCTTTTTTCTCGACTAGATATATTATAGCCACCTATCCTTTATTTGTCAACATTTTTTTACTGATCACTACCAAATTCCTTTTCATAAGCTTTTACTAGTTTTTCAGGCCAATCAGAGACTGCTTCTAATCTACCAGTAAAGAATCTTAATGTCTTAGGTTCATGAACAAATCTAAGACCTCCTATCATATCTCGATGATCATATAACCATTTGACTCTATCTATTACATATTCAGTCTGTGAAAGTGTAAATACACGTCTTGGAAAAGCTAATCTAACTAACTCCATTGAAGCAAATCTCTCACTACCATCAGCATTTCTCTCTTCTGATAAAGTACCTCGCTCCATTCCTCTTATACCACCACATAAGTATAATGCACAAACTAAAGCTCCAGCTGGATACTCATTTTGTGGTATGTGACTACATATAACAGAGGCATCTAAATGTGCACCAAGTCCACCACCTGGTGTAATAACTGGTACACCATATTCATCTAATCTCTTAACACAATAATCTATAAATTGTGGTCCTTGACTAATAATATCCATATCCATTGATTCATCAAAACCAACAGTCATAGCTTCCATTTCTTTTACACTCATTCCGCCATATGTTAAGAATCCTTCAAACATTGGTACTAAATCTTCCATAGAATGGAACAATTCTTCATCTCTAACTAATATTCCTCCACCACGAGCAAACCCAAATTTACGAGCACTAAAATATATAATATCAAACAAATCAGCTATCATCCTAGTAATTTCTCTAATACTTTTATCTTCCATTCCTTTTTCTCTAGTCTTTATAAAATATAAATTATCTTGTAATAATGAAGCATCTAGGACAGTAAGTATCTTATGCTTTTTAGCCAATTTACATACTTCTTTCATATTTTCAAAACTAACTGGTTGTCCCCCAATTAAATTAGTACCAGACTCAATTCTTATAAAAGGAATATTATCTGCTCCTTCATTAATTATGCATTTCTTTAATTTATTAATATCCATATCACCTTTAAATGGTAAATTACTCTTAGAAATCAATCCCTCATCTTTTACTAATTCTTCTACTCTACCACCTAATCTAGTAATATGTGCCTTGGCAGTTGTAAAATGATAGTTCATTATAACACAACTATCTTCTTTCACGAATCGAGCCGCTAATATATTTTCACAAGCTCTTCCTTGATGTGCAGGAAGAAGATATTTAATACCAAAGATTTCCTCAAGTTTATCTCTCATACGATAGAATGTTTCGCTACCTGCATAGGCATCATCAGCCTCTAACATCGCAGCTTGCATCTTATCACTCATGGCATTTACACCAGAATCAGTAAGCATATCCAAGAAAATATCACCATTATGAAGCTGAAATGTATTGAAGTAGGCATCTCTCATTTTAGCAAGTCTATCTTGTGCAGGTAACAATGTTAATTGTTGCACAATCTTAACTTTATGCATCTCCATTGGAATTTGTTCATGTTTGTAAAATTTGATTTCTGACATATTCTTTCTCCTCCTTCTTATCTTATGTCATGTGCATAAAACAAAAAAAAGTCCATAAATAAGGACGAGATAACCCCGTGGTACCACCTTAATTTATGAACTGTTTCATACACTCATTCTGCTATAACGTAACAACCGCCCAGACTCC
>CACXFY010000082.1 GCA_902767005.1 uncultured Erysipelotrichaceae bacterium | reverse complement strand
GGTATTAAGGTGTATAAAAAAGACTTATTTTAGTCTTTTTTTATTGATTGCTTTTAATCCTTGATAAATAATGCTTTTTATGATATAATATGAGCCGAATATGTGGGGTGAAGAGTATGAGATATTATGAGAGATTAGATTATCAATTAAGTAGAAGATTTAAAGAATCTACAGCAATGGATTTATTAAATATTAAGTTGGATAAATTACCATATTCTACATTGAAGAATATTTGTTTTAGTGACGAAGCATATGAGACAGAAATTCAAGGCGATAAAATTAAATATGATATAGATGAGGAAACTGGAAATATTAATATTTTTTTAGAAACATATCATGATTTAAAGAAAAAATATATATTGTTAGAAATAAAGAAAAGAGGAAATGAAGTTAATATTATAACTAGAGCTGCTAGAGAAGATACTAAGTTATATCATATTAAGCATAATGCCAATAATACTGTTCAATCTTTAACAAGAAGAATTAAGTTTTATAATAAAGAAAATGAGCAATTACTAGAATCTAGATATGCTTTGTTTTCTGATGATGGTGATTTATTAAAATTCAATGAAGAAGATTATAATGATTCACCAAAGACTACGCAGTATATAAGAAATAAATAATTACTAGATGCTAGTAATTATTTTTTTATTATGTTATATTCATTTTAGGAGTAGGAAAATGGAATATAGAGATTTATATGATGAAAATAGAGTTTTAACAGGCAAAAAAATTGAAAAAGGAGAAGAAGTACCTAAAGGACTATATTATGTTACAGTAGTAGTTTTTATTAAGGATAGTAGAAATTGTTTTTTACTTCAAATTAATAAAAAGTATAATCTTTGGGGAGCAACTGGAGGGCATCCTAAGAGTGGGGAAGATAGTATTACTGGAATTATTACGGAGATTAATGAAGAATTAGGATATAAGGCAGATGAGAAGGACTTAGTATTAGTTAAAACTTATAAAACTGAGGATGACTTTGTAGATTTGTATTATATGGAGAAAGATATAGATATTAGTAGCTTAGTATTACAGAATGATGAGGTAGCAAGTATACGATGGTATACTAAAGAAGAAGTAGAATTATTAATTGATAAAAATATGATCATACCTAGTCATATAGAGTTTTTTAAAGATATTATTAAGTATTTAGAAGAGAAATAACTCTTCTTTTTTACTTGACATTAATTATTGTAAAACGATAAATAATTATTGATTTTCATAATAATAGTATTATACTAATATTGAGAGGTGAATTTATGATTAATTGTGATATTAAGAAATTAGGTAAGATACTTAATATAATATTAACTATTGGATTTGTATTTTTTATTCCTATATTTTTAATTAGTCCATATATGTTAAAGAATAGTACTAGTATTTTGTATTCTTCTTTAATAATTTATCCTAATGGAATATTAATGCTAGGTATAATAATACAATTTATGAGATTATTTAAATCATTAGAGAATGATGATCCATTTACTTATAAAAATGTAAATATATTATATGTTACAGGTATTATTTCATTTATTATGAGTTTTATTTGGATTATAGATTTATTATTTATGATTTTTATAGTTCATAATACTTATATTAATTATATTATTGTATTATTATTCTTATTCATTCTATTCTTAGGAGTTGGTATTGCTTTATTTATACTTAGTTTATTATTTAGAAAAGCAACTGATTATAAACTTGAGAATGATTTAACAATATAGGGGGTGTTTTATGATAGTAGTAAATTTAGATGTTATGATGGCTAAAAAGAAGATTAGTAGTCAAGAATTGGCTGATAAAATTGGTATTACACAAGCTAATTTGTCTATTCTAAAGACTAATAAAGGTAAAGCAATTCGTTTTTCTACTTTGGATAAGATTTGTAAAGAACTTGGTTGTAAACCAGGGGATATATTAGATTATGTAGGTGATAAAGATGAGTAATTTATTGATATATATTTTTTTAATATCAATTTATAACGTAGTATTATTCTTTGGTTATAAATTTGGATTAAATGTCATATTATTTAATGTTGTATTATTAGGATTATTAATATTTAGTTTATATAAGAATAAAAAGATTAAGAATAAGTATGGGTTACTATTTAGTATACCAATTATAATAACGTCTCTTAATTATCTTTTATATAGTAATTATTTTGGATTATTTAATATTATTATGATACCAATACTATTTTGTTTATTATTAATATTTACTATTCATCCAAGTTATAAGTTTATTGATATTCTTAGTAAAGGTGTTTATCTATTATTTATGCCTTTTGGATATATTGGTAATTTATATAGAGTAGTTAGTATGAATTTAGAGAAGTACTTTAAATTAGATAAAAAGAAAAGAAGAACAATTATTTCATACTTAATTATTATTCCAATTATATTTATAGTTTTATTCTTATTAATTACTGCTGATAGTGAATTTAGAAATATGTTTACTGGTATATATAACATATTTAAAAATGTTAGTTTGTTTGGAATAATTGGAAGAGTAATATTATTCTTTATAGTATTTACTTATCTTGGATGTTTTATTAATTATTATTTATTTGGATTTAAAGATGATAAAGATAATGATATTAAGTTTAAAGTAGATTCTAATACTATGAAGAGATTATTAATTATACTTAATGTTATTTATATTATTTTTGATATTATTCAAGTTAGAAGTTTATTATTACATCATGTTGGAGATGGAATAGTATATAGTGAATATGCTAGAAGTGGTTTCTTTCAATTAATGGTTATTTCATTAATTAATATTAGTATTTTATTAATTACTAAACATTGTAAAGAAGAAAAGATTCATAGACATATGAGTTTAGTAATGGTACTTCTTACATTTGTAATTATTTTATCTTCTATATATAGAATGTATATGTATGACGTAGCTTATGGTTATACTTTCTTAAGATTAATGGTATATGTTACTTTAATTACAGAACTATTATTGTTAATACCTACTATTATTTATATATATAAAGATAAGTTTAAAGTACTTAAGTATTATTTAATAATAATGGTTAGTGTTTATTCTTTGATTAATTTAGTAAGCATTGATAAAGTAATTGCTTTTAATAATATTAATAGATATTATCGAAGTGACAAATTAGATTATGAATATTTAGAAAACTATAGAGCAGATAATATACCAATACTATATGATTTATATAAGAATACTAGAGATAAAGATTTAAAGAATGAGTTAGAAGATTATTTTATTACTTTTAGATTTCATAGTTCTTTATTTAGTAAAGATAGATTATTTGAATATAATATGAGTAGAGAGAAAGCATATAAAATAATTGATGAATTCTATCATGATTATGATAAAAAAATAAAAGAGTCTAATTAGACTCTTTTTCTTGTAAATAATATAATATATGTTATAATGAAATATATTGTGGTGATGATAATGAAATTATTTAGATTAAGAGATATAGGTATTAGCTTATTAGTTATGATAGTTAAAAATATATTTTTAATACCTGTTGTTATTAATAAGAGTATGGTAGTTACTGATACTGATCTAGTTAAAAGTTATATTACTTTACCAGAGTATTTAACTGGAAATGAAACACAAGAATTAGTTAATAAAGTAATTACTAAGTATGCCATTAGATGGAATGAGTTAATAATTGAATCAATATTATTATTTATAGTTTGTTTTGTATTATTATTTATAATTAATTATATTCATAAGAATAGAGTAAGAAAAGAAGGAAAAGTATTATAACTTTTCTTTTTTATTGACTTTTATAATTAATTTAGTATAATTAAATTGTATGCAATTTAATTGGAGGTAGTATATGAAGTTTTATGATTTAAAAGCATTAGATAGAAAAGGTAAAGAGATTAAATTTAAAGAATATAAAGGAAAGGTGTTATTAATTGTTAATACAGCAACTGGTTGTGGTTTTACACCTCAATATAAAGAATTAGAAGATATGTATAGAAGATATCAAGATCAAGGATTTGAAATATTAGATTTTCCATGTGATCAATTTGGTCATCAAGCACCAGGTAGTGATGATGAGATTAATGAGTTTTGTACTATGAGATATGAAACTACTTTTCCAAGATTTAAAAAGATTGAGGTTAATGGAGATAATGAATCTGAAGT
>CACXFY010000081.1 GCA_902767005.1 uncultured Erysipelotrichaceae bacterium | reverse complement strand
TTACTATTAGTATCCATCTTACTAGCAGATAAGTAACACTTACTTACATCATTACTTTCTCCTAAAGCATACATCACTAAAGTAAGTAACATTGGTATAAAAAATATTATTACCATTGCTTTCAAAGAATTAGTAAGATTCTTTATCAATTTCTTATCTTCAGGAGAAAAAGTCATTTTTAATAATAAAATACTAAACATTAAAATTGCTAAAATAGGAGTAACAATCATAATAATATTCATAATGTTTTTAACAACATAAAAAATATTATTTAATGCCCCTTCACAAGTAACAGCCAGTATCATATCATCACCTACTCTAATTATATTTTATCAAAAAATAAATTTTTTTGTGAAAATTTACTTATTAAATTGCAAAATTGTATAATATTTGTCATAATATTATTGTATAAACAAAATATAGGAGGTTCAATTATGAAATATATATGTTTTCTAGTACCTGGTTTATTAGCTCTTAAACATGCCGTAAAAGAAAAAGATAAACCATATCAAATAATTGCTAAATATGGTGGATATACATTATTAATAAATATGTGTATTATGTTTGCACTTTTATTATTAGAAGATCCACACACTATTGTAGGAGATGGAATCTTTACAATTAGAATGTCATTTTTATATTTACTAGTTGGTTCTTTTTTAGCAATTGTACTTCCAGGAATAATCAATTATTTTCAAGAAAATATCAAAGTATCATTAAAAAGGAATAAAAGATGAGAAGTATAATTAAAAACATTCTTATTATTCTTTTTTTGTTTATCTGTATACTAATCGCAACTTCTGTTCATTGGGCATTACAAAACTTTGACTTTTTAAACTTTGATGAGATTTTATTCCAGTTATCTACACCATTACAATCAACAGAGTCAAGTATTTTAGAAAGTTATGCTTATGGGGGCTTAATGACAGGTATTATATTTACATTATTAGCCTTTTTCTTCCTAAAACTAGCTTATAATTACTTATCTGCTCATAGTACAGAAATAGATATTAAATTATGGAAAAAAGAAATAAGATTTACAATAAAAAATAGTATATTAAGAATACTATTAACAATACTAGCTGTCATAGTACCAATAATACTAGTGATTTATAGTTTAAATAGAATTGAAATAATTGATTATATACAAAAAAATTATCTTAACAATTCTTTGGATTTCTTTGAAAAGAATTATATAAATCCACAAGATGTAGAGATAACATTCCCAGAAAAGAAAAGAAACATTATTTATATATATGCTGAAAGTTTAGAGACTAGTTTCTTTGATAAAGAACATGGTGGTGTCAACACAGAAAATGCTATGTCACCATTAGAAAAATTAACTGAAGAAAATACAATGTTTTCTGATACTGATGATCGTGGTGGTTTCTACTCATACACAGGTACTAACTTTACAACAGGAAGTTTAGTATCACAAACATCTGGTTTACCATTAAAAATATCTCCAGATCAAATATTAGAAACTACTGATAAATATCAAGAACTACTACCTGGTGCTTATACCCTTAATGATTTACTAACTGATGAAGGATATAATCAAACATTTATCATGGGTTCAAACAAAGCTTTTGGTAGTCGTGATATTTACTTTAAAACACATGGAAACATGAAATTATTTGACTATTATGAAGCAATAGCCGCTGGTAAGATATCAAAAGATTATAATGTATGGTGGGGTTATGAAGACTCTAAAGTATTTGAATATGCTAAAGAAGAAGCAACAAGACTAGCTAAAGCAAATAAACCATTTAACTTAACACTTCTAACAACAGGTACACACCATCCAGATGGTTTCACAGAAAAATCATGTTCTAATCCATTTAGTAGACATTATTCAAATGCTATATATTGTAGTGCTGAACAAATAAATGACTTCGTAAGATGGGCTCAAAAACAAAGCTTTTATGATAATACAACAATCTTTATTGTTGGAGACCATCTAACTTATAAACCACAATATGTTGAAAATACTCATAGAGTTGTTTATAACTTAATAATTAATTCTGCAATTGAAGAACAACATTCTAAAAACAGATTATTCTCAACTATGGATATGTTCCCTACTACATTAGCAGCTATGGGTGTAAAAATTGAAGGAAATCAACTTGGTGTAGGTGTTAACCTATATTCAGGTAAAAAAACATTCTCAGAAAAATATGGTATAGAAAAATATGATGATATTTTATCTTACTCATCTAAGTATTACTTAGACAATATTTTAACAACAAAAGAAGGATAATAATCCTTCTTTTTATCTGTACTTCATATATTTTAAACCTAAATCACTATAAATATCTGTAGCCCTCGGTAGTCCAAACCATCTAGCAAACAACAGATTATATAATTCATCAAATAAGAAAATACTAAATAATACTATACTAATAGTTAAAAATGCTTTTTTATTCATTACCTGACTAAGTTTAATAAATATTGGTAATATCAAATACATTAACATTAAACCACATAGTCCAAATATTAATACACTTCTAAGACATACATATCCTCCAATACTACCAAAAGAAAGTATCTCCGTATTATAATCCCAACATCTTAGATTAAATATTTTATCCATTACTAATCCAGTACAATACTCAAGTATTCCTGTTGATACAACAGCTATTAAAAATACTAACCAAGGTTTCTTTCTAAA
This sequence comes from uncultured Erysipelotrichaceae bacterium, assembly GCA_902767005.1. Next base: position 2,518 of record CACXFY010000081.1, on the reverse strand, counting down.
TTTATATGTTAAAAATATTATCATAATAGAACCAGTTGCGTATATATTAATCCATGGTATAAAGTTAGAACCTCGCATATACCAAGTAGTCATACCACTATTAAAATAATAAAATATAAATTCATATAACCAACCAAACAAACCAGCAAAGACAAATACTAAACACAATACTCCAACTATTTGCCATAACTCTAATTTTAACTTATCACTCAAATAATCTTTAACAATCTTTTTCATGTATCCTCCTACAATAAGATTATAACACAAAGCAAAAGTATGTTAAAATAATTATAGGTGATTATATGAAAATAGTAAAAAAAATATTAAAAGTATTAGTAATAATAGTATGTATAATTATAATTCTATTAATACTAAATCATATAAGATTAAATATCCATTATTTAATAAATAAAAGTCATTATAAAGAAGTCTACAATGTCCAAGGTAATAAAGATAAATATATTCCTCAAGGATTAACTTATTCAAGTAAATACAATATAGCAATACAAACATCATATAATAAGAAACATAAAGTAAGTAGAATATATATAACTGATTTAAATAATAATAAACTAATAAAGACATTAGACTTATTAAAAGATAATAATAGAATAAATAATAATCATGTGGGTGGTGTTACTACTGATAATAATACAGTATGGATAACAAGCGATTATGAAGTAAACGAATATAGTTTAGAACAAATAATCAATACCAATAAAAAATCTATTAAAAGTATTAGAGATACTAAATTACCAATACGTGGAGATTTCTGCTTATATAAAAATGATACATTATACATTGGAGATTTCTTTTTAAATCCTTTTTATAAAGTACCAAATAATAATCCATTATTATTAGCTTATAAAGATACTAATTATAATAATCCAAATTATATTATATCTTTACCAAAAATGGTTCAAGGAATGGAAATAACTAAAGATAATCACTTCTTATTTACCACTTCTTTTACCTATTTAATTAATTCTAATCTTTTAGAATACAACAACGTCTTATTGGAAAAACCAAGTACTTATAAACTAAATAATGATAAAATACCATATTATAAATTTACTAGTAAAAACTTAATTAAGAAAACTAAAATTGCTCCTATGGCTGAAGGTATGTATTATAAAAATAATAAGTTACATATCTTATTTGAATCATCATCAGATGCTTACACTCCTGCCTTACCAAAAATGAAAAAAGTAATTATATTTGAAAAATAATTACTTTTTTTGTATAATATACAGCTAACGGAGGTAATATCATGTTAAATATCGACAAAATTAATAAAATATTAAACTCATTAAATCTAGAAGTAGTAGAAAAAAACAAAGTATATTACATGCTAGATAATAATAAATTATCTATACTAAATGTACATAATAATCTATATGAGTATTCTTTTACTAGAGATGATATTGACTATCATATTCAATTTAATAATTCAAAAGTAATTATTAATAATAGTAAAAATGAAAGATTAACTATTTCTAATAATGAAGTAATTTACGAAGAAAAAGAAGAAGATAGCATATATAATAAAAATACTTTTGCTATGTCTGGAAATGCTATTAACTTTTATAAAAAAGAAAGAATGGATCAAGGCTATAAATCATTAAGTATTAAAGTACATTGTCATGATAATTATTTTAGTTATTTAAAAGTATCAGAAACAACAGGCTTAGATGGCACATTCAAAAAAGACTTTAGAGTAGATACAGAAAAAAATCAAACTATCAGAACTAATTTAACAAGAAAATATAATGAACAAGGAAGTCAAATAACTGGTAGTGTTCAAAGAGAAGAAATATCTTCACCTATTAATGACTATATTTTACAGCAATTAGAAGAAGTAACTATTATAGAAGAATTATTAGATCAAATTAATAACTTCGTACCAGACATTACTACATTATTAGAAGAAGATAATAAACAATTAAAAACGCTTCATAAACAAAAACAAAAGACTATTAAATAATAGTCTTTTTTTTAATAATAATATCTATTTAAATATTCATTATCTTCATAGAATTGTCTACTACCTGGATATTCATCAGCATAATCTACATATTCATCACTACTACGATATGCTTCTTTATACATCTCATATAATTCTTTATTTCTATCTTCTTCATATTTAATAGCAGCTTTTTCTTTTATAAATTCAAATATATCTTCATTAGTATAATATGTATTATCATCTTTAATTCCACGAGTATATACAACTTGAATAAATTCTTCTAAATAGTCATTATCAATTATTTCATCTTTATCAATATCATAAGATGATTCTAATAATAAGTCCCTATCCCATTCTTTAATTTCTTCAAATATATCTTCAATCCCCATTCGATTACTAATATTAATTTGTGTTATTAACTTATTTAAATAAGCAACATCTTCTGGTGTTAATTCTACTTTAACCCCATCTATATCAAGACCATTTAAATCATATGGACGGTTTGTTCTATTATTGATACCATTAACATCAAAACCATTATCATCATATCTT
>CACXFY010000080.1 GCA_902767005.1 uncultured Erysipelotrichaceae bacterium | reverse complement strand
TTTGGTCTTGGTGTATCGACAGGAATTGATTTACCAGTTGAATCATTAGGTTATCATCGTGATCAAGATAAAGCAGCAGGTAATTTACTTGATTTTGTAATGGGACAATATGAGACATATACACCATTACAATTATCACAATATATATCTACTATTGCTAGTAGCGGTAAAAGAAGATCAATGCATTTATTAAAAGAAGTTCATGGGGCAAGTGAAACTGATGAGATTGGTCCATTAAAAGAAAAAATTGAACCTAAAATACTTAATGAAGTACAAACTGAAGGTAGATTTATGAATAGAGTTCAACAAGGATTTCAAGCAGTTATGGAACCTGGTGGTTATGGTAATGGTTATATTAATCTTTATTATCGACCAAGTGGTAAAACTGGTACTAGTCAAAGCTTTATAGATACTGATGGTGATGGTAATATTGATACAGAGACAATTACTAGTTCATTTATTGGATATTTACCTAGAGAAAATCCTAGAGTTAGTATTGTTGTGACTAGTCCAGATTCTTCACATCCTAATTCAAGTATTAACTATGCATCACAAGTTACTTATCGTATTACTGGACAAGTTGCGAATGCTTATGTTAATAGATATGGAGTATAATTAATAAAAAATAGCTAAAAATAGCTATTTTTTGCTTTATTTATAATAAAATCTTTTGCAATTTTACAAAATTTTGGTATAATACCTATAGACGCGTAAGGAGGGATGTAAAAATGGCTAAAGTCGGAAATAGACAATATAAAACTCTAGTTTGTAGCGAATGTAGTGAAGAAAATTATAGAGAACAAAAAAATGTTAAAAATACAACAGAACGTCTTGAATTAAATAGATACTGTCCTAGATGTAGAAAACATACAGTACATAAGGAAAAGAAATAAAAATAAGATTTTCTTATTTTTTTAATATTGGGAGTTGAGAAAATGATTAGTACTAATGATTTAAAAAATGGTATTACAATTGAATATGAGGGTGCAATATATGTTGTTATGGAGACACAACATGTTAAACCTGGGAAAGGTGCCGCTATTGTTAAGGCAAAACTTAAAAATTTAAGAACAGGAGCAATTTTTGAGCAAACATTTAACGCTGGTGTTAAAGTTGCGACTGCTAGAATTGAAAAACAACAAATGCAATATTTATATAATATGAATGATACTTTCTATTTTATGAATATGGAAACTTATGAACAATTAGAGATTCCTGCTAATAAGATTGGTGATCAAGCACTTCTATTAAAAGAGAATTTAGAAGTATATATTACTTCTTTTGAAGGAGAAATATTAGGTATTGATTTACCAGATAAGGTTGAATTAGTTGTTACTCATACTGAACCTGCTGTTAAAGGTAATACAACACAAAATGCCTTAAAAGATGCTACTTGTGAAACTGGTTTAATGGTAAGAGTACCTTTATTTATTGAAGAGGGAGAAACAATTATTGTTTCTACTGCAGATAGTAAATATGTATCAAGAGCTTAAGCTCTTTTTTTTGTTAATTTACAACATATTATTTATTTTTGTTTAATTATTAAACAAATTACTATTATAATTAAAGTAAGTGAAGCATATGTAGAATCACTTAATAGTAGTAGAGTAATTAGTAATAAGACTACAGTTAGATTGATGGCTAATCCTAAGACTTATGCTCCAATATATGGAATAGCTATTACTTTGTTGATTATTTGGGGAGTAGCTTTCTATTTATATTTTGATAAAAGAAAAAGAGAAGTATTACAGAAGTAATACTTCTTTATTTGTAAAGTTTTGTTTTTTATATTTCTTAATTTACTATTATTTAGTATAATAATATATGTAAAGGTAGGGTTTTTTATATGGCTAAACGTGGAAGAAAGAGAAAAAAATCTACAACTACTAAAAAGAAAAAGAATTATATGACAATTCTTTATGGGGCTATATTGATTATATTTGGTGTGGCAGGATTATTAGGTCTTGGACCAGTTGGTAATTTTATAGCAGCTATTATTATGTTTTGTTTTGGTAGTTTATGGTTTTTTATATTATTACTTTTATTGATACTAGGTTTATATTTATTAATTAAACATGAATGGTGTGACTTTTTTAGTGTTAAATTAATAGGTTTGTATTTATTAATATTCGGTTTATTAATGTTACTTCATAGAGATATGATTAATGGAACATCTGGTTTTAAACTTACTATTGATACTTTAGTAAATTATTTTAATACTTTTATGAATTCAGGAGCTACACATAATTATGTTATTGATGCTGGTGGTGGAATTATAGGTGGTAGTTTTGCTTTAGGTATTAGTTGGGCTTTTTCACAAACTGGATTAATAATAATATCGGTAGTATTAACTGTACTTGGTTTAATTATGTTAATAGGTGGATCTGTTGCTTCATTTGTAAAAGATAGATATGATGAACATTTAGATGATGACGAAGAAGATTTAGAAAAACCTAAGAAGAAAGATAAGAAGGAAGAAGTTGTAGAAGATGAAGAAATAGAAGAACCTAAGAAAGCTATTATTCATAACTTTAATGATTTACAGAAACCAGCTCTTAAAGAAGAGAAAAAAGATGAAGTTAAGAAGGTTGAGAAAGTTGAGAACAATGAGAATTATCAATTACCTTCTAGTGAATTATTAAATAAAGTTAAGAAAAGAGATTTAGGTGAAACTAATACTGCTACTAACAAGAATATTGAAAGATTACAAAAAGTACTTAAAGATTTTGGTATTATTGGTAAAGTAGTAGAAGTTCATATTGGTCCGACTGTTTCACAATATGAAGTTGAGATTGCTTCTGGTACTAGAGTAAATAAAGTTACATCTATTAATAAAGAAATAGCTTTAGCGTTAGCTAAGAAAGATGTAAGAATAGAAGCTCCAATTCCAGGAAAGAGTACAGTTGGTATTGAGTTTGCGAATGATAATCCATCTAGTGTTAGTTTTAGAGAGATTATTGATTCTCCTCAAATGAGAGATCATATGGATCAAAAATTATTAGTACCTTTAGGAATTAGTATTTTGGGAGATATTGGTACTTGTAGAATAGATAAGATGCCACACATGCTTATTGCTGGTACGACAGGTTCAGGTAAATCTGTTTGTGTTAATGGTATAATTTGTTCTATTTTGATGAGAGCAAAACCAAATGAAGTAAAATTAGCAATGGTTGATCCTAAAGTGGTTGAATTATCTGTATATAATGGTATACCACATCTTATGTGTCCAGTTGTTACTGATCCTAAGAAAGCAGCAATATTACTTGCGAGAACAGTACAAGAAATGGAAGATAGATATAATACATTTAGTGAATCTGGTACTAAAAACATTGAAGGTTATAATGATTATGTAGAAAAATATAATAAAGATCATCCAGAAGAACAAAAAGAAAAGATGCCATTTATAGTAGTTATTATTGATGAGTTATCTGACTTAATGATGGTTGCGGCTAAAGAAGTAGAAGATTCTATTCTTAGAATTACCCAAAAAGCACGTGCGGCTGGTATTCATTTAATAGTTGCGACACAAAGACCATCTACAGAAGTAATTACTGGTTTAATTAAAGCTAATATTCCATCTCGTATAGCATTTGCGGTTGGATCTGGAATTGATTCTCGTACTATACTTGATCAAACTGGAGCAGATAAATTATTAGGTAAAGGAGATATGTTATATTTACCAATTGGACAAAATGCTCCAACTCGTATTCAAGGGTCATTTATTACAGATGAAGAAATTAAGAGATTAATTGATTGGACTGTTAAACAACAAAAGGCACAATATAGTGAAGCATTTAGTAATTTAGAGACAACTTCTAGTAGCGAAGGATCAACTAGTGGTGGTACTACTCCAGCTGGAGATGACGATGATCCTTTATACAATGAAATAGTTGAGTTTGTTGTGACAACAGGTAAAGCTTCAGCAAGCCTTATTCAACGTAAATTTAAACTTGGTTATAATAGAGCGGCTCGTATAGTAGACTTATTAGAAGAACGTGGTATTATTGGACCAGCGAATGGATCCAAACCAAGAGAAGTATTAGTTCAATTAGATAGTGGAGAAGAAGTTAGTGAATAACTTCTTTTTTATGTTATAATAATGACGAGGAGTGGGATAGATATGAATTTTAATAATGGAGAAGTATTAATTCTTAATGATAAAAACTATGTAATAGTTAACAGATTAAAATTATCTGGAAAAGATATAGTTGTTGTTTCAGAAGAGAATGGTGATGATAAGAAATATTTATTAATAGGAGAAGATAAATCATTACAAGAGATAACTGATAATAATCTTATTAATTCTATTAATGAACAAATGATTAATTCTATTGATGATGTTAAAAGTATAATTGATGAAGCAATGGATAATATTGATGAATACTAAAAATAGTATTCTTTTTTCTTGAGAAAAGATCGTTTGTGTATTATAATATAAGCTGTTTTATGGGGAGTGGTTATATGGAACTAGATAATTTATATTTAGAATTAACCAGGAATTGTACATTACAGTGTGAACATTGTCTAAAAGGAGAAAGAGAAGCTAAAGATATGTCTTTAGAGACTATTGATTTAATTTTTAAAGATATTAAGAAGATTAATACTTTATTATTATCTGGTGGTGAACCACTAATTAATAAAAAAGCACTTGAGTATATAGCTCAATTAATAGATGAAAAAGGAATAATAGTAAATAGAATTGGATTAATTACTAATGGGACTATTTGTAATAAAAAAATAATTGAGATATTACAAGAATTAAAAAAGAGATGTGATAGTTTTCAATTTATACTATCTAGTGATTTATTTCATAGATTAGAATGGGATAGATTAAATATAAAAGAAAAAATAGATAATAATTATGAAATATATAAGAAAACTTTATCTATGAAAAAGTATTTAGATGATGATAGATTTCATAGTGTAGTATTATGTAATAAGGGAAGAGCTTTAGGACTTACTAAAGATAGATTACATGAAATAACTAGGAATCAATATATTGATTTTAAGATGAAAGATATAGTAGAAGATTCATTGGAATTAGATGATTACAAGGTACATGGAAAAGTATTTTTTGATGTAAATGGTAATTTAGGTTATTATAGTAATTCATTTAAAGAAGAGGATTTGAACTCTGATTCTTTATATAATATTCATTATTATGATTTGATAGATATTATTAATAATTATATTAATAGGGATACTAAGATAAAGGAAAAAGAAAAAGTACTTTCATTTAATTAGAATATTAAGTAATTAATATTCTTTTTTATATGTTTTTTTGTTATAATGAAATAGGAAAGAAGGTATGATTATGGCTACTCCTCATATTGAAAGTAGAGAAGATGAAATTAGTGACTTAGTATTAATGCCTGGTGATCCATTAAGGGCTAAATATATAGCTGATAATTTTTTGGAAGATGTTGTCATTGTTAATAAAGTACGTAATATGACAGCTTATACTGGCAATTATAAAGGAAAAAGAATTACGGTGTTTCCTTCTGGTATGGGTATTCCTAGTATGGGTATTTATGCTTTTGAATTATTTAAGTTTTATAATGTAAAAAAGATTATTAGAATTGGTACTAGTGGATCATTACATAAAGATATTAAACTTAGAGATATAGTATTAAGTAAAGGTGCTTTTTGTAGAACATTTTTTAATAAATTATTAGATAATAATACAGATAATTATGTAGAATCTAATGTTAATTTAAATAATAAGATAATAGATAAAGCAAAAGAAGAGAATATTAATATTAGATATGGTATGACTATTACTAGTGATGTATTTGATGTTTATTGTGATAGTATAGAAGAGTTTGAAGCTAATTTTCCAGAAGATGATTTTTTAAGTGTTGAGATGGAAGCTTTTGCACTTTTCTATTGCGCAAGAAGATTCAATAGAGAAGCAGCTTGTTTAATGACAGTAGTAGATTCTAAATATGATAAGAGTTCTTTATCTTCAGAAGATAGAGAGAAATCTTTAAATGATATGATTACTTTAGCGTTAGAGGCAATATAATAATAGAATGGGTGGTTTAATGGAATATATTGAAAAGGACTGTGGTTCATATAAATTACATGTTTATAAAACTGATAAGTTTCGTACAGTAAATATTAGTTTGGTATTTAGAAGAGTAATAAAGAAAGATGATATTACTATAAGAAATGTATTATCAAATATGTTATTACAATCTTCACATAATTATAAAGAAAAAAGAGATTTATCTATTAAGTGTCAGGATTTGTATTCTACTATTATTAATAATCATACTTATAGACTAGGTAATTATATTTTTACTAATTTTGATATGGAAGTATTATTAGATAAATATACTGAAGAAGGTAATTTAGAAGAAGCTATTAAGTTTTTAAGTGAAATAATATTTAAGCCAGATATCAGTAATAAGAAATTTAGAGAAGATAAATTAGAGATAGTTAAAACTAAAGTAAGTAATAATCTAAATTCTATTAAAGAGAATGCTTCAATGTATAGTGTTATCAGATTAAATGAAGTGTTTAACAATAATAGTCCAATTAGTTATAGAGTTGGTGGATATTTAGAAGATTTAGATGATATTAATACTAGTAATTTATATAAGTATTATGATTCTTTTATTAATCATGATTTTATAGATATATTTGTTGTTGGGGATGTATCTAATGATATAGTTAATATGATTAAGAAAAGTTTTAAATTTAGAACTGTTAAGAGAAGAAGAGTACCTTATAAATTAGATAAGTTTAGAGTTAGAAGTAGAAAACTTAAAGGTACTGAAAGTATTAATAATTCTCAATCAAGAGTTGGTATTATGTGTCCTATTGGTAAACTTAATGATTATGAAGAGAAATATGTTTTGCCAATATATAATTATATATTTGGTGGTAGTCCTGAATCTAAGTTATTTAGAAATGTAAGAGAGAAGCATTCTCTTTGTTATAGTATTAATAGTATTGTTAATAAGTTTGATAATTCGATGATGATTTTATCAGGAATAGATAAGAGTAATTATGATAAGTGTATTAAATTAATTGAAGATGAATTACAAAATATGAGATGGGGAAAGTTTAGTAAAAAAGATATTGAGATTGCGAAAGAGTACTATAATACTAATTTAGATGAATTAATGGAAAGTCCTAATACTATTATTAGTAATGGATTAGTTAGTAATTTATTAAAGTTAGATAGTATTGATAAAAGAAGAGAAAATATTGTAAAAGTTAGTAAGAATGATGTTATGAGAGTTGGAAAGAAGATAAAGTTAGATACTATATTTTTCTTAGAAGGTATGGGGGATAATAATGGAGAGTAAAGAATTTAATGGATTAGATTTATCTTATTATAAAGAAGTATTAAATAATGGATTAGAGATTTATTTAATACCTATGAGTAATAAGAAGAATTATTATATTAGTTATGCTACTAAATTTGGTAGTGATATTACTAACTTTGTACCTATTGATAAAAAAGAAGAAGTTATTGTACCAGATGGTATTGCTCATTTCTTAGAGCACAAGATGTTTGAACAAGAGAGTGGTGAAGATCCATTTACTTTCTTTAGTACTAGTGGTACTGATAGTAACGCTATGACGGATTATACTAGTACACAATATATTTGTACTGGTACTAAGAAGTTTAAAGAGAACTTAGAATACTTATTAAAATTTGTTAATAGTCCTTATTATACTGATGAAAATGTTGAAAAAGAAAAAGGTATTATTGCAGAAGAATTAAAAATGTACAATGATGTACCAGATTATAAATTAGAAATGAGACTTAGAGAATGTATATATGAGTCTAGTCCTAGAAGAGTAGATATTGGTGGAAGTGTTAATTCTATACAAGATATTACTAAAGAAGATTTATATTTATGTTATGAAAATTTTTATAATCCAAGTAATATGTTTGTACTTGTAGTTGGTAATTTTGATGTAGATGAAGCTTTGACTATTATTAAAGATAATACTGAGTTAATTGATAAAAAAGGTATTGCGAAAAGAATCGAGAGAAAAGAAAAAAAGAAAGTAAATATAGAAGAAGATACTATTTATTCAGATATTAATGTTCCTAAACTGGGTATTGGTTTAAAGATACCTAGTAATGATAAAGATAAGTTAATGACTAGTATGTATTTAAAAATGATATTTACTTGTTTCTTTGGTTCTACTTCTTTATTTAGAGATAGAGTAGATAAAATGAATTTAATTCAATCTTTTGATTATGATATAGAAAACTATGATGATATTTATACTTTATATATTATATGTAGTAGTTTAGATATTGATAGTTTATTGAGTGAGATTAAGAAAGAATTAAAGAGTAAGAAAATTAAAGAAGCAGATTTTAATAGAATTAAGAAAGTTTGGATTGCGAATGAAGTGAAAGCTTATGATGATTTATATGAAGTGGTTGATAGATCATCTAGAGATGTTATTAAATATGGTGATATTATTGATGACAGAGTAGATAAAATTAAAAATATGACATTAAAAAAATTAAATAGTACTATTAAGAGTATAGATTTTAATAATTTAAGTGTTGTAAGAATGGAAAGAAAAGAAAATTAGTCTTTTCTTTTTATATATTTATGATAAAATATATATAGTAGAGGTGGAGTTTATGGACTTTAGAATTGGTGATGACTTCGAAGAAAATGGTGGTAAGAAAAGATTAAGTGGAGACACTTTTAAGATAATAGTAATTGTTGTAGTAGCAATTATAGTTGGATTAGTTGTTTTTTTAATTACTAATGCTTTATTTGGAAAGAAACCAGATCCAGTTCCAGAAATAACTACTACAACTTTAAAGGTTACTGATAGTAAAGTGGTTGATGCTTATAAAATGGTTACTTATGGAGCAAATGGTAAGAGAAATGAATTATTTATTAAGAATAAAGATGTTCATGCAGAAGATTTTAATGAATTACAAAAAGTTTATTATGCTATGCAGTTTGCGACTAGAAGTGATATTACTGATACATTAGAGAAGAATGATAAAGGTAAGAAGATTTTTACTATTTCTAGGAGTAAAGTTAAAACATATATGTCTAAGTTCTTTGGACCAGATTTTACTTTCCAAGAAGATAATAGTTTTAAATTGACACTTCCATTTAGTGAAGAAGATAAGAATTCTGTTACTATGAAGTATAATGCTGATAGAGATGGTTATGATATAGTGTTTGAAAAGAAAGATGAGTTTAAACCTGGTGTAGTGCAACCATTCTATGGTGAAGTAGTAGAAGCAAAAGAAACTAGTAATGGTGTACTTGAAATAAAAGAAAATATTATATTTACTAAAGTTGCTGACAAAGG
>CACXFY010000079.1 GCA_902767005.1 uncultured Erysipelotrichaceae bacterium | reverse complement strand
TAAATGATAATAGATTTGAAGTTGCTTTAGCAAAAGCTAAAAATAAACAAGAGATGTTAAGATTAGTTACTTTAGTAACATCGGTTGATATTGATCATATTCCAGGAATTACTTATTATCGAACAAATCACTTTGAAATAGAATTCTTAGATGAACCAAAAGAAAATTGGTGTATAGATGGAGAAGAGTATAAAAGCGAAGAAAGAAAATTTATTTTTGACGTATCACAACCTATGAAGATGCAAGTCCCAAGAGAAAAAATATCGCAACTATTTAATGATGAAGAGTAGGTGATGATATGAATAAAAAGAAAAGAAAAAACATTAAGAAAAGAATAAGTACCAAAAGAAAAAAATTGGCTATTTATGTAATATTAAGATTCTTAGTAATATTATCACTAGTAGTTCAAGTATTACGTGGTAACTGGCTAAATGTTATTCTATGTATTATTACATTAATACTATTTACACTACCAGGTCTTATTCAAGATAAATTAAAAGTAGAGTTCCCAACAACTCTAGAAGTAATAGTATATTTATTTATATTTTCTCATACCATACTTGGAGAAATACAAAGCTTTTATGTAACATTCCCATACTGGGATACTATGTTACATACAATTAGTGGATTCTTATGTGCCGCTGTTGGCTTTTCATTAGTAGATGTCCTAAATCAAGATGAAAACTTTCAAATAGCCATGACTCCTATATTTGTATCGATAGTTGCTTTCTGTTTCTCTATGACTATAGGTATATGTTGGGAATTTGTAGAATTCGCAACTGATCATGTCTTAAATCAAGATATGCAAAAAGATAGAATAGTATCTACCATATCTAGTGTAAAAATTAATCCTTCAGGATTAAATGAACCTATTACTATAAATGATATAAATAAAACAGAAATATATAGTAATTCTAATAAAAAGATTACTACTATCCAAAAAGGATATTTAGATATAGGAATAATAGATACTATGAAAGACTTATTCGTAAACTTTGTTGGAGCTTTAATATTCTCTATAATTGGTTATTTCTACTTAAAGAATAGAGATCAATCAAGTATTGCGAAAGAGTTTATACCAAAAATGAAACGTAAAATTAATGATAGTATAGAAAAGGCTCAAGAATTAGCTTAAGTCTTTTTTATTGATAGAAATTATGCTAAAATAAAATAGGAATTGAGGTATAAATATGAGTAAAAGAAAGAAAATAGTAAATGAAAAAAAACTAACTATTCGTTACTTATTATGTACAGTTTACTTAATAATTATGACTGTATTATTTGTCAGTGCTTATACCCAATATCAAAAATATATGGATGTACCACATCTCCAAGATACTACATCTACTAAAGATTATGCTTATGTAGAAATATCTAAAATGTCTGAAAAGTTTGCTTACATAGAAGAAAAAAATATTGGTATTCACTATATTATTGAAAAAGAAGACACTGGCATGTGGCATACATATTTAATTGCGATAGATGAACTAGAATATAATAAATATAAAGACATAATAGATTATACTTATGGTAGAAGAGAAAAAGAACCTAAATCTATAAAAGTATATGGTTATCCAGTAGTTATAAATGACAAGATAAAAGAGCTAGCAATTAATAATTTAAAAAACTTTGTACCTAAAGAAAATGAAGTAGTAATAACTAAAGACAATTTTAATAATTATTTAACTAATAGTTATCTAGATACTACTAAAAGTAGAGAAGATGTCTTTGATCCACTATTAACTGCTAATTATTTAGCACTTGCTTTAATAATAATATTATTTATTATTACATTATTAGGTAAAGAAAGTGTATTTATAAATGTTACTAAAAGAAAAGAAAGAAGATGATTGAATGGAATTTACAGAAATAACAGAAAAAGAATATACTAAGTTTTGGGAAAAGCATCCATTAAAAACATTTTTATCAGCTCCAGAAATTTCTAAATTAAGAGAAAAGAGTGGATGGATTACATACTTTGTTGGAGTAAAAGAAAATAAAAAATTAATTGCGGCTTCAATGTTATTTGCTCATAAAAGACATTTTAATTCATATGAATTTTATTCTCCACGTGGTTATTTACTAGATTTTAATAATACTAAATTAGTAGATTTCTTTACTAAAAAAATAAAAGAATTTGTAAGTGATCATAAAGGATATATCTTTAGAGTAGATCCATACTTAATATATAAGGAAAGAGACTTAGATGGTAACATAGTAGAAGGTGGAGAAGATAATTCTAAAGTAGTAGAACATTTAAAAGAATTAGGTTTTAAAAAAGTACCAACTAAGAATCTAGAACAAGTTTCTTGGATGTTTTCACTAGGATTAGAAGGTAAAACAGAAGAACAAATATTAAAAGAAATGAAACCAAATACTAGAAATCTAATACGTAAAGCAGAAAAGTTTGGTATTACAGTAAATGAGATAAGTTATGATGAATTAGATAGATTTCAATCTATTATGGAAGAAACTGGAGAAAGAAAAGGTTTCAGTGTCAGAAAATTATCTTATTTCCAAGAAATGTATAAATTATTTCATGATAAAAACGAAGTAAAATATTTTATTACTGAATTAAATTTAAAAGATTATATAAAAAGATTAAAAGATGAAATAAAAGAAAAAGAAGAAAAAATAAGTAGCCTTAGTGACGCTAAATATAATGATGGTGCTAAAAAGAATTTAAATAATGAAATAGAGTCATTAAAGAAAAGAATAGATGATTCAGAAAGTATTATCAAAGAACAAGGCAAAGATATAATTACATTATCAGGATCTATGTTTATGTTAATACAACCAGAAGTTATATATTTATCAAGTGGTAATTATGAAGAATTTATGAAGTTTAATTCACAATATTTAATCCAATGGGAATTAATTAAGTATGGAATAGAAAATGGTTTCAAGAAACATAACTTCTATGGAATACCAGAAAATATTAATACTCATCCTAAAGATTATGGAATTTACGAATTTAAAAGAGGCTTTAATGGTTATGTCGAAGAATTAATTGGTGAATGGGAATTGCCAATTAATTGGAAATATAAATTATTTAAAATAATTCATAAAATAAAAGGAGAATAATATGCATCATACATATAAAACACATGGTACATGTTCTACAGAAATAAACTTTGATATAAAAGATAATAAAGTGTATAATGTAGAATTTACTAATGGTTGTAATGGTAATTTAAAAGGAATAAGTAAGTTAATAGAAGGAGAAGACATAGATGTAATAATATCTAAATTAGAAGGTGTTACTTGTAATGCTAGACCAACATCTTGTCCAGATCAATTAGCTAAAGCTCTAAAAGAAGCAAAAGAATTAGTTTAATCTAATTCTTTTTCTATTAAAACAAAAACAGAAGTTATACTTCTGTTGGTATTAAATAACTAAAAGCCGGAATATTTCTAAGTATCATATAAATAATTAATAATACTAAAATAAATATCCAAAACTTTGTAGAAGGCTTTATTAAAGGCTTCTTTTTTATATAAAGTATTAATTCTATAATTCCAAAAATAATACTACATATTAATAATATAAATAGTAGTGGATTATATCTAAATGCTTGATAAAAATCTAATGCAAATATAGATCTAATCATACGTGTACCACCACAACCTGGACACCATAAACCTATTATTCTAAAAGGGCATATATATTTAATGACATCAAAAACTAATAAAGAAGAGATTAAAAGTACAAGTATTATCGAAAGAAAAAAGCTATGCTTTTCCATAGCTTTATGAGTAAGCCAATTCTTCAAATGCTTCAGAACCTATACCAGCAACAATAAATATTACGAATGATAATACCATTACAACTGCCGCAATTACAATACCTGCTATTGCTAAACCTTTACCATTTCCATCATAGTTTTTAGCTTGAACCAATCCAACAATTGATAGAATTAAACCAACAAGATTAAACATACCACAACATAGTAATGTAGATACCAAAGTAGTAACAAATCCAGCTATAGCTAATCCATTTGTTTTTCCAGGAGCAGCAGTAGTATTTCCACTCTCAGGAGTTGCCTTAACAGTAATAGTTTCTTTCTTTTCTTCTTTTACTGCTTCTTCAACTTGAGTACCACAATTACCACATGCTTTTGCGCCTTCAATTAGTTCTTGTCCACAATTTGTACAAAACTTAGCCATTATTTATAACACCTCTTTCTATAACAAAATTATAATATAATTACAGTTTGTTTTTCAATATAAATTAAATATATTTATATATTTTTATAACTAAGTGATTGCTTTTAGTTTTATTAATTATTCCCATATATTTAAATTTACCAATCTTTTTAATGCTAAAAGTATCATCTTCTTTTAATTTATATGAAGGATCTTTTAAATAATCATAATTTAACATAATAGATTTATCTTTAATTAAGTCTTTAATCCTATTTCTACCACTATGTATAATACTACTAATAACTGTATCAATTCTCTCACTAGATACAATTAAATCTATTTCTTCATAACTTCTTTCATAATCTTTAAAAGTATCTACATCCAATTCAATTAATTCAATATAACTATTTTTTACCATTAGAAAATTACTCTCAAAATAATTTCTTAACATACTAAGTATATATACATAGTAATGATTATCTATTATCAAAACATCTCCAAATAATCCACCATCTATATTTAAAGAATAAATACTTCCTAATATATCTTGATGACGGACTGGCATTTTAATCTTAATTTCATATAATAGTACTTCTGGAAATCTATCTTTATAAAAGATGTTCTTTTCACTATCCTTATAAGGTTTATATATTTTATATTCATTCTTTTTAAGTTTACTAATCATCTCTTTTTGTTCTTTTGGATCTAAAAAGAAAGTATAAGTACCATTTCTTAATCTATTAATATTTTTCTGTATTACATACATAATTATCCCTCAGTCATATTATAACAAAAATATACAAAAGTTAGTATTTTTATGATATATTTAAATAGTAGGTGATAATATGAAAAAGAAATTACTATTAATTAGTTTATTAACAATAGTATTATTAGTTGGATGTGATCTAAAAAAAGATAGTATTACTTCAGCAGACTTTAATAAAGTATTAAGAGAGAATCAATATACTGTTACTAATTCATCAAAAGATTATTCTAGATATTCTGATATAAAAGAAGTCTTTATTGGTCAAAATCAAAATAGAACATTCCAAATAGAATTCTATAATTTTGATAGTAGAGACAGAGCAAAGATATTCTATGATACTAATGTTGAAGCTTTTGAAAAGGTTAAAGATGGAGCAGTAAGTACATTAGAAATAAATGGTCTAAATTATCATACATTTAAAAAACAAACATCAAATACTTATCAAGTAATTAGTTGTGTAAATACTACTTGTCTATTTGCTAATACAAAAAGAGATTATAAAGATGATGTAAATACAATATTAAAAATATTTAATTATTAATCATAAAGAAAAGTTTCAAACTTTTCTTTTTTTTGCTATAATGAATTAAGAATAAGGTGTAATTATGAAAAAAGAAAGACAAACTAGAATATTTATTAGTACTATGATTATTATCTTTGTTTTAATTACTTTTTTAATACCACTAAGAAATAATACTAATACTTTGTTCAATAATAGTATTAGTATTCCTATTAGTATGAGTATTGATGGAGAATTAAAAGGTCTAAGAAAAGAAATATATAATATAGCTAATCAAAAATATATAGTTATATATAAAGATGGTTTAAATGGTTCTATATTTCAAGAAGAAATATACTATGATTGTGAAATAGATAATATTCCTAAGTTTAAAGGTGATCCTACAAATTCTAATTATAAATTTATAGGTTGGTTTATAGAAATGAAAAAAGATATAATATTTTATACTGCAAACTATGAAAAAAGTTCATAAATTGAACTTTTTTATTATATAATAAAAGTAGGTGATTTTATGAAAAAAGTAATCATAAAAGTAGGAGGTATGAGTTGTAGTGCTTGTCAAAATAGAGTTGAGAAATACCTAAATAAACAAGATGGAGTAGAAGCCTCTGTTAATTTAGTTATGGCCCAAGCTCTTATTCATTATGATGAAGACAAAGTTACTATGGCTGATATTGCAAGATTCATAAAAGAATCAGGTTATACTTATTTAGGTGTTTATGATAATAAATTAGCTAATAAGAAAGACTATTCTTTTAATTATATTATTCTATTTGCTGTACTAGCATTAATACTTATGTATATATCTATGGGAAGTATGATTCATTTACCAATACCAAGTATTTTTAGTATGCATGAACATCCTATTATTCATGGAATTACTATACTAATATTGACTATACCATTCTTAATATATGGTTTTGATATTATAAAAAG
>CACXFY010000078.1 GCA_902767005.1 uncultured Erysipelotrichaceae bacterium | reverse complement strand
TTTAATTATAATAAAATAATTACGTGCAATGAAAGTGCTTGAACCAGGTCAGGATTGGAAGATAGCAGCCTTAAGAGCCTCCTTTCATGTGCACTTTTTATTTGAGGTGATATTATGAATCATTATAATGAAGATTTTATGGAATTGGCATTTGTTGAAGCAAACAAGGCTTTTGAAAATAATGAAGTTCCTATTGGTTGTGTTATTGTTAAAGATAATAAAGTGATTGCTTCTGGTTTTAACACTAAAGAATCTGATAATAATGTTTTATCTCATGCAGAAATAAAAAGTATAACGGAAGCCTCATCTGATTTAAATAATTGGAGATTAATTGATTGTGATGTTTATGTTACTTTAGATCCATGTCCAATGTGCGCAAGTGCTTTAAAACAAACTAGAGTAAGAAATATATATTCTGCTTTAGAAAATATGGATGAAAATAATTTAGAAATTATTGGAAAAATATTTATGGCTGATAAAAATAATAATTCTATTAATTTTTATTCGAATTTAGCTGTGGATAAATCTAAATTGATACTTAAGAATTTTTTTGAAAAGCAAAGAAATAAATAAAATTCTTTGCTTTTATTATGTTATAATAAATATAGGAGGTTTGTTTATGTATCAAGCTTTATATAGAAAATACAGACCATTAGATTTTGATTCAGTTATTGGTCAAAATGGTATTGTTAAGACATTAAAAAATTCTATTAAAAATAAAACATTTAGTCATGCTTATATGTTTTTTGGTCCAAGAGGAACAGGTAAGACTACTGTATCAAAAATCTTTGCTAGAAACGTTAATTGTTTGGATTCTAAGGATGGATTAGCTTGTGGAAAGTGTGATAATTGTAAAATATCTTCTGAAAAAGAATGTGTAGATATTATTGAAATAGATGCTGCATCTAATAATGGTGTAGATGAAATAAGGGAATTGAAATCTAAAATTGCATTGGTACCTGCTGAACTAAAATATAAAGTATATATTGTTGATGAAGTTCATATGTTATCTATAGGTGCTTTTAATGCTTTATTAAAGACGCTAGAGGAACCACCAGAACATGCAATTTTTATTCTTGCAACAACAGATCCTCAAAAGGTTCCTGATACTATAATATCTAGATGTCAATGTTTTTCGTTTAAAAAAATGTCAATTGACAACATTTTTGATAGATTAAAATACGTTGTGGATAAAGAAAAAATAAAAATAGATGATGAAGTATTAAATCAAATAGCAGTTGCGACAGATGGTGGAATGCGTGATGCGCTTGGATTGCTTGATAAATTAAGTTCTTATAGTGATAAAAAAATTACTTTAGATGATTTTGCAGAATTAAATGGTTCTCTTATAAATTCTGAATTAAAAGAATTTTCTGATAATTTATTCACTTTTAATGTGGAAAAAGTAATTGAATTATTAAATAAATATGATTCTGATGGCAAAAATATAATACAAATCTTAAATCAGTTATTATTTTATTTAAGAGATGTTTTAGTTAATTATTATACTAAAAAAGATAAGTGTTCATATGATATTGATTTAGTATTAAATTTTGTTAATTTATTAAATTCTAAAATGAATGATATTAAACTATCAGATAATTCTAGAGTTTATGTTGAAATATTATTATTAAAGTTTATAAAAGATAATAAAAAAGATTTATTTTTAGAAAATAGTGTTGTGGAAAAAGAAAATGATCATATTTTAGCAGTAAAAGAAGAGAATATAGAACCTAAAGTTACGAAAAAAGAGGAACAAGAAAAAGAAAATGATAAAGAAGAAAGTAATAATGTAGAATTGGATGAAAATTTATCTATTGATAGAGAAAATGATGATATTTCTGTTATAAAAAATATTAATGAAATAATTGATGCTAGAGTAAATAATATAATGGCTCAGGCAGAAAAGACTATTTTAACTAATGAAACTAAGTTATTTGAATCATTACGTGAATTTTCTTTTGATCAACAAATTGGTTATTTAGTTTGTGATTTATTAGATGGTAAAGTAAGAGCTGCTAGTAATGATGGTGTTATTATTAGTTATGAGTTTGAATCAGCAGTTAATCGTAATTTGTTATTTATTGAAAAATTAACATATATATATAATAAAATTACTTCATCTAATAAAGATTTAGCTTTAATTACTGATGAGAGATGGGAAAATGAAAAGAAAAATTATATAAAATTAAAAAAAGATGGTAAAAAGTTAGAATTACTAGAAATACCAAATGAGATATATGAAGAAAAAGAAAATAATGATATAATATCTAATAGTGCAGTTGAACTATTCGGTGATATTGTTGAGATAAATTAAGGAGGATATAATTATGAATATGCAAGCAATGCTTAAACAAGTACAAAGTATGCAAAAAGATATGATGAAAGTAAAGGAAGAAATTGATAAGACTGAATTTACTGGAGAAAGTGCTTTAGTAAAAATAACTATGTTAGGTACTAAAGAGGTTACTAAAGTAGAAATTTCTAAGGATGAATCATTTGAAGCAGATGATTTAGAAGTATTAGAAGATATGATTTTAGTAGCAATTAATGAAGCTAATAAAAAAGTAGATGAGACTACTGATAAAAAGATGAGTAAATTTGGTAATATTCCTGGATTGTTTTAATTATGTATCCTGATAGTATTAAAAATTTAATAGAATCTTTTAAGTTTTTACCTGGTGTTGGAGAGAAGACCGCTGAAAGGTTGGCTTTTTCTATTCTTGATTTGGAAGATGAACAAGTAGAATTCTTTTCTAAAAGTATTACTGATACTAAAAATAATATTCATAAATGTAGTAATTGTAATAATTTGACTGAGGATGATATTTGTTATATCTGTGCTGATAAATTACGTAATCAAGAAGTGTTATGTGTAGTTGAAGATTCAAAATATGTTTTCTTATTTGAAAAATTAGGAATGTTTCATGGTAAATATCATGTTTTAGACGGATTAATTTCCCCTTTAGATGGTATTAATCCAGAAGATATAGGTTTAAATAAATTAATAGATCGTATTACTAATGAGGGTATTAAAGAGATTATATTTGCTTTTAAACCTAGTATTGAAGGTGAAACTACTTCTCTTTATATTAAAAAAATATTAGAAGGAATGGATATTACTGTTACGAGACTAGCAAGTGGAGTACCTATTGGTGCTGATATGGAATATGTTGATAGTCTTACTTTGGAAAGAGCTTTAAATGATCGTAAAGAAATATAGGGAGTAGGTATTATATGAGTAAGTCAGGAGAATATGATAAATTTTATAGTTATATTAATAAAATTATTAGTAATAATAAACTTTCTCATGCTTATTTAATAGAAGTAAACAATTATGATGAAGATTTAAATGCTGTTTTAAATTTTGTTAAAATGATTGAATTAAATTGTTTATATGAAGAGATTGATAATACTAATAGTATAGTTATTGATATAGATTCTAATAATTTTTCTGATTTATATATTATTGAACCAGATGGTACCTTTGTTAAAAAAAGTCAAGTATTATCTTTACAGGTAGAATTTCAAAATAAGTCTTTATATGGAAATAAACGTATTTATATAATAAAAGAAGCAGAAAAATTGAATCAATCTTCTGCTAATACGATATTAAAATTTCTTGAAGAGCCTGAAGATGATTTGGTAGCAATCCTTTTAACTAATAATAGATATAAGATAATTAAAACAATTTTATCTAGGTGTCAGGTACTTACTTTGAATTCTAATAGAGAAAAGACAGAATTAGATGAAGATTCTAAATATCTTTTAGAAAATCTTATTAATAAGACATTTTTTATTAATTATAATAAGATAATTAGTGATATTATTCCTGATAAGAATAGTGCAAAAGAAAAATTATCTAATATAGAGCATTATTTATTAGATAATCTTAATAATAATAAAGAATATAATATATTAAATGATGATATATATAATTTAATTTTAATTATAGAAGATGAATTATCTAAGTTAATTTATAATATTAATTATAAGATGTGGCTTGATAATTTATATTCAAAAATAATTTTAGGAGGTAATTATGATTAATGTTGTTGTTGTTAGTGACAAAATAACTGGTAATATTTATTATTTAGATCCTAATAATTTAGATTTAAAAAGAGGAAATCTAGTAATATTTGATACAGAAAATGGATTATTATCAGGTGTAGTTGTTAAAGAAAACTATGAAGAAAAAAAGAGTAATTTAATATTACCTCTTACTAAAGTATTACGTATTGCGAATAAAAAAGATTTGAAAAATATAGAAGATAATTCAAAAGAAGCTGATAAGGCTTTAAATATAGCGAAAAAATACGCTAAAGAATTAGAATTAGATATGAATTTTGTTGATTGTTATTATACTTATGATCAAGCACAATTAGTGTTTTCGTTCTTATCTGATAATAGGGTAGATTTTAGAGAATTAGCTAAAAAATTAGCTTCTAAATATAAAACAAGGATTGAATTAAGACAGATTGGTGTACGTGATAAATCTAAGAAAATTGGAGGATTAGGACCTTGTGGATTATTTTTATGTTGTAATTCGTTTTTAACTGATTTTAATAGTGTTTCTATTAACATGGCTAAGAATCAAATGTTAGCTCTTAATCCAACTAAAATAAATGGTTCTTGTGGTAGACTATTATGTTGTTTAGCTTATGAAAATGATACATATACTTATCTAAAGAAAGATATGCCTAAGATTGGTATGGTTGCTGATACTCCTGAGGGTATGGGAAAAGTGGTTTCAATTGATGTGTTTAAAAAGACTTATAAAGTTGATTTAAAAGAGAAAGGAATACTTGAGTTTTCTCAAGATGAGTAGAATGGAAGTATTACATGATATAGTTGGTTATAAAAATAGAAAAATATATCAAAATGATGATTATTTTTCTTTTTCTTTAGATAGTGTTTTATTAGCTAATTTTGTTAGTATTAGAATGAAAGATTATAATATTGTTGATTTATGTACTGGCAATGCAGTTGTTCCTTTAATATTATCTTTAAATACTAAGAAGAAGATTATTGGAGTAGAATTACAAAAATCAGTATTTAAGTTAGCAGAAAAGTCTATTAATTATAATAATTTAGATAATCAAATTGAAATTATTAATATGAATGTTAAAGATTTTGCTTGTGGAAATAATATTAATAATTATGATTTAATTATATGTAATCCACCGTATTTTAAAGTAACTAATAAAAGTAATTTAAATATTAGTAAAGAAAAGATGATTGCTAGACATGAAGTTGAACTTACTTTAAGCGATTTATGTGCTTGTGCAAAAAAGTTATTGAATAATAATGGAAATTTTGTTATAGTACATCGTGCTGATCGTTTTATTGAAGTGGTTGAAGAATTTAGAAAGAATAATATTGAACCAAAACGAGTAAGATTTGTTTATGAGAAAACAGATAAGGAATCTAACTTGTTTCTTATGGAAGGACAATTAGGTGGTAAAGTAGGATTAAAGATTGAAAGACCTTTAATTTTGTATAATCATGATGGTAGTATGACTGAAGAATATAGTAATATAATAAATGGGGTGGAATGATGAAACAAAAAAGTTATGATGATAGTCCTAGTTTATATTTAATACCAACACCTATTGGTAATTTAGATGATATTACTTATAGATCTTTAAAAGTATTAGAATCAGTTGATTTATTATTATGTGAGGATACTCGTGAAACACAAAAATTATTAAATCATTTTGGTATTAATAAGAAAGTAAAGGCTTGTCATGAATTTAATGAAGAAAAAATTAAAGATAATATTATTTCTTTATTAAAAGAAGGTAATAATTTAGGATTAGTAACTGATCAAGGGACACCTATTATTAGTGATCCTGGTTATATTGTTTCTAAAGAGGTTATTAATGCTGGATATAATGTTATTAGTTTACCTGG
>CACXFY010000077.1 GCA_902767005.1 uncultured Erysipelotrichaceae bacterium | reverse complement strand
GGTTTTTGTCTTTTAGGTGCAATCATTACACTCTTTAATACACCAGATAATGGATAAGTAATATCTTTATTGCCATCATAGTTAGTATCCAAATCTATTTCATAAGTAATATAGAATGGTTGTCCACGTCTCAAAGATCCGTCACTACTGTTAGATGCAATACCATCTCCAATATATACTTCGCTATAATCAATAACTCCAGTATTTGGTACATTATAAGTTATAGTATCAATAACTGTACCATCACTATCATGAATCTTGTATGTTATCTTTTGTGCATACTTAGCTTCATTATTGTAAATAGCTCTAAATTTATATCCAACTACCGTACTATCATTCAAATCTTCTCTTTGTTGTTCAAGAGCCATATCAGCATTTCTAATAGCTAACACTTCTACAGCATCTTCTGGATCAGCAGGCATATCAGGTAAAGCATTTTCTATCTTTACTGTAATAACATTATTTTCTATAGGTAATGAATTCATAAACTTTGTATAATCATAAGCATTAGTAACTTCAATAGTATAATATTCACTCTTAAAGTCACTGTTTCTCATATCAAAGAATGCTGGATCCAATCTAAATTGTCTATCATAATATAGTGTACGTAATTCACTAGAATATGGTTCAAGATCTTTATCAACTAATTTAACAGTTTTTACAAGTGTTCCTGTAGTATTACGACCACTATATAACTTAACATTAAATCCAGTTAAAGTATTTGCTTCTAACTCTGTATTACCTGAATTACCTCTAGTAATTTGTGCATCAATTGCAAATGCATATGAAGGATCTTCAATACCATTAAATGACATCTTGAAAGGATTAGGATCCTCAGTCTTAATAGTAACACTACCTATGTAACAATTATCTACAACTGGATTATCATCTTGTAAATCAATAGGCGCTGTAACAGCAAATGAATATGTTTCATTACTTCTTAAGTTATTAATATCAAAAGGTATTTTTAAAGTACCACTAGAAGTAAATGTATTAGTATTACCAACAGAATCAGTATAAGAAATAGTAATAATTGAACCACCATTAATATCAATAGCATTTCCTTCATCAATTATTTCAATTTCACCAGCTATTCTTTCAAAAGTAACTGTACCTTTATTAAACTTTACAGTTGGGAAAACAACTCCATCTAATTTCATTACTTCTTCATTGAATTCAGTAACATAATCATATTCTTTTTCATTATCATTAAAAGTAACAACTACTCTAAATACATATGGAACACCGCGTACAAGATTCTTACCATCTACTTTTACTGAAGCAGATGCATTATTATTCTTTTCAATAACTGTAATTGGTAAAGCCCCTTCTTCTGAAACAGTTCTAGAATCATATACTTCATATTTATAACTAATAATTCCGCCATCTGAATCTATAACATTGTTCATTTGCATATTGAACTTTCCTTCTTTTTTATCAATTGTGAAAGAAAGATCTCCAATAACCGGTTTTTTCTTTAATGTTTCAAATGACTTTAGAATTGTAAAATTATCAGAAATAATAGAATCATTATAAACAAAGTCATATACTCTTACTTTATAATTAGTATCATTCTTTAATTCATCGAAAGAAACAATATTTTCTTCTCGATCTAAAACAACATTAACTGTTTTTAATGTATTACCAGCGTTATCTTCCAAATTTACATTAACACTAGCTACATCTGAATAAGAACTCTTTTTCAAAACAACTTCTAATTCTCTAGTAGAAACAAAATATTTTTCTAAACTAACACCAACTGCATCAGTAACAAATGTCTTTTGAATAAAGTCCTTGTTATAAATAACATCATTTTTTCTATAATCAGAATTAATTGCTAAAATATAATTTGTTTCAGGAATCAAAACATCATTTTCAATACTAATAATACTAGAACCAGTATCATCAGTAGTTTCATAAACAACCTTATTAGTACTTGATTCAATAATTTTTATATTAATATCTCCTTGTAAAACACTATCAGTATCTACAATTTGTACTTCAGCTCTAATTCTGTTAGCAGTAACATCAAAATTAATAATTTTAAATTCAGCATCTTTAATTCTTGCATTTGTCTCAATTATTTCTTCAACATCACTATCAGTATCTATAACACCAGAACTCATAGAAGGTAATTCTTCTTTAGTATATTTTTTAGTCCCCTTCTTATTTCCGTTACTACCATTAGAACCATTATTGCCTTTTGTTTCAGGATTAGTTGGCTCTCCAGTAATAGACTTATTATCTTCAGCATTTATTTGAATATTATCATCACTATTAACAGTAATTTCACTTAAAGATAATTTTCTATCATTATCTTTATAAACATTTTTACCAGCGAAATCAACGACTACTTTATCACCTATCTCTACTGAAATATCATCACCAACACTTTGATAAGTAACTCCTTGATTCTCAACTTTAATAAGATTTCCTTCCAAATAAGTAATCTCTAAATAATTATTATCGAAAGTCTTCTCTACTCCACCAATTTTTAGTTTTAATGAAGATCCAACAATCATAAACTTCTGATCATTAATTTTTAATAAAAAGTTATTAAAAATCAACTTTTTATCTAAATAATTAACACTATAATTAGAACCATCTTTTACAAATATAGTTTCAGAGAAAACATTATAGTATTTATAATTTTCTTTATTCATTTCATTTAAATCTAAAACTACACTCTTAGCGAAAGTAGAAATAGAACCATCGTTATAATGAATAAAAGTCTCTGTAGGAATAACAGTAGTTTTATTGTCTTTTGATTCAATATAGACTTCATCACCTACAGTTTTATACTTAGTAGAGTCATCAAAAAACATCTTCTCTGTAGTGGCCTTACTATTTTTAGCAATAATATGACCATCAGCTTGAAAAACTGTATATTTTGAGTTATAAGAAATAATTCCATAACCAAAAATTAAACCAATAACAATTATAATTGGTACTATTATCAATAACGCTTTCTTAAACATAATATCTACTCTCCCAGACTATACAATAATTATAACATTTTTTTCAAAAAAAAACAGCAAAAAAGGCATTTTAATTAAAATGCCTTCCAATATTAAATCTAAGCATAATTACACCAGTTGCTATACCTAAAAATAATATAACAACTATACCTAAAACACTTAATAAAATTGTCTGATTTCTCTTTTCTGTACCAATATAATAATTATATAATACAACATTATTATCAATCATATTAGATGTAGAATTACTACTTAATTGTGTTGATAATACAGCATTATTAGAATCATTAGCACTATTAATTTTAAACACTTCATACTTATTAGTAGCAGAATTGTAAGTACTTATATACGTATCTTCTAATAAACTTGCTTTTTCATTTGATTCATCATTATTCAATACTTTATCAGTACTCTTCTTTTTCAACTTATTAATTAAGTCCAAAGATTCTTTATAATCATTATATCTATTATTAGCTACTCTATCGTTAGTAAAATGTGTTCCAAAATATGACAAAACATTTGAACTAGTATTCTTCATAGATTGTTCTATTATTTTTCCATTACGATAATTAAATACTACATAGTCACCATTCTCATATGAAACAAATATAATATCACTATTATTATAAATATCCGTAGATATAGCCTTAATATTTTTATTAACAAAGCTCCTTGGAATACTAATATTATCTTTTAAACTATGTAATTTACCATCTGTACCTAAATATATTAAATGATTATTACCATTATACTTATCAATTAATACGCTATCTTTAACAGCATCTAAAGAAGAATCAATTGTTTCAATATTTCCTTCTTTTACAAATACTTGTTTAGAAATATAATTACCATCGATTATTGAATAATTATAATAAGTATCTATTGTACTATCTCCATATTGGAAACTATATATCGGAGTAGAACTATATAACTCAAAATTTTTAATAGAATTCTCAATAACCTTCTTATCAGGAATACTATAAATATTATGATTTTCTAACAGTATTTTATCTTCATATATATTTATAGGTTTATGACTATTATTATTGTTTTTCGCAAGTTTAAGAACACGATATTGGAAATTATCATTCTTCATTTCTTTTATCGATACATCATCATTACTCTTAATTTTACCGTTCTCAATATAATAATAATTATTATCAATAACAGAAGAAGTTTGTATTAAATCATCTGCTTTATAATCAAGTTTTGTAGTATTAATACCATCACTAATTTCTATATCAAAATCTTTAGTAAAGTCATAATAGAAAGTATAAGTTAATCTATCTAATAAATATTCAGTACCATTAATCTTAAACTTTATACCATTCATTACTTTATCAAATTCCACATTAATCTTATCAACATCACTTGCATAAACATTAACTAAAGGATAACTAGGAATACTACCAACCACTCTTCCAATTGATCCAGAATTACCCATATTAACTGGTTCCTCAGGTAACATGAAATGTTGATATCCAATATCATTCCACTCATAAGTTAAGAATGGGAATTCTCCATTAGCTAAAGTTGTATAGTTAAAATATGATTCTAATATTTCTTTATAAGTAGCTTGTACTTTTAAATTATTATAACTATATTTTGTAACATTTGATGGATATGTATAGTTCTTAATACTTTCACCATTAAATGTTGAGTTTTCATAAACTCTAATCTCTCGTAAACCAGCCGTATTTTCATATGATGAATAAGTATTATCATTACTATTACCTACAAAGAAACGTGATTTATCATTTGATGCTGAATGAACATTTGCTACTATAAAGTTTTTATAGAAATGTCCATCATATGGAAGTTTATTACTGTTAGGCGCCATAGAACTAGCTCTTTCTCCAGCCGAAGTTATATCACTATTGGCTACAATATTTTGATATAAATATATTTTATTTGTAGCTGATGTGGTATTAATATTATCCAAATAACCAATTATTCCACCAGCATAATCAACAGTTGCCTTAACAGTTGCATTACTAATACTGTAATATACTGAACTACTAGTACTAGAGTGATATCCTACTAAACCACCAACATATTTAGCACCTGTAACAGTTGTATTATATACATAACAACGTTGAATACCAGCGTTTTCTAATCTACCAGTTAGTCCTCCAGTTTGGTCACCTGCATTAACAATAGTTGAGTTTTTAACACCAGAATAATATCTTGTATATGAACTTCTTCCTGATAAACCACCAACATAATTGTTAGCGTTAGGACGAGTTGCGGTTACCTTTACATTATCGACATAGAAATATCTTAAATCATAACTATATCCAAATCCTCCACCTATGTTATCTCCACTTCCCGTAACCTCAGAATCAGATATATAACCATAATTAGAATAAGTAACATAGCCGTTACCAGCAAATCCACCTACATAACTAGCTCCGGTGGCATGAACATCATGCGCTCGCATATAACTACCACTACCATAACCAAAGATACCACCAACATAGTTACCACCCTTAACTGTAACTCCATCAACAGTTAAATTAAACATCGTAACATATGTTGTATTAACAGTATCAATTGATCCAATCAAGCCACCCACTCTTTGTGAAGTACCTGTTAAATTAATATTTGTTCCTGATAAATAAGCAATATCGAAGGTTCTACTATAAGCTGCAAAACCACCAATATAATCAACACCTGTCATTGTTACTGTATCAATACTTACTCTTTTAATATCCGGTGACTGATTATATGCAACTATACCAGTATAACTTCCTTTAGATGTAATATTAATATCACTAAAGTTGACATCTGTCATCGTTCCATTTAAGAATCTTATAATTCCAGTATACGGCGTATTATAAGTACTATTAATAGTAATATTTTCAAAATTAACATTAGTAATATTAGCCGCAACAGTATCTATTAAGCCAACATTTGGAGCTGAAGCAGTTAATGTAATGTTCTTTAATGTATGACCTTCATCAGTTCCTTCTAACCTATTAAAACTAACACGCGATTTAACATTAGTTTTTCCAGCAAAATCGATATCAGCAACTAGACGATAGTTTTCATAAACATCACCATCTATATTTTGCCAATCCTCAAATGTTCCTATATCTTTGTAGAAAGAAACATCAATTTTTGCTGAAGGATTAATAGATACATCTTGAGTACCATCATTATAAGTAATTTTACTAATTAAATAACTATCATAATATTTATCAGGAGTACCATATATTTCATATAGCGTTTCCCCATTAGCTGTAATATTCTTATTAACTCTTATAATATTAAATCCATCTACTTTTAAATCTTTAACTTGATAGTTATCTGGATTTTGAATAAATATCTGAATAGTAGCGTCACTAAACGATCTACTAATCGCAATATCACGAACTTTAAAATCTCTTACATAGAATTCTATATCTTTCTGATTAGGTAATAATTCATCGCTCGCTAAATACTTTAATTTAGGAATAATATTTCGACCTTTAGAATTAGATAGTTTATCCAAAGAAAATTGATTACCAAACTTAATTAACGAATCATAAGTAGTTGCTGATTTTAACTCCTCTGATGTTAAGAAAATATCACCATTAGCGGAATTAGCATTTAAACCATTAACTAATTGTTCATTCCAAGCATAATTAGAGTTAACCGCAATTCTGTTACCAATAGTTCTGTTTTGATTTATAGCGTTTTTAGATGTATAAACTCCACCTATTACTAACGTATTATAAATGTTATCGTTGGTTGAATAACCAACAATTCCTCCAACAGAATCCTGTTGAGAATATATATCAACAACATCGATTACTCTCTCAATATATCCAGAACTATATCCAGCTATACCACCAACTTCTTGTTGATTAGTATTTATTGTTCCTTGAACATAACTATCTTGGATATATCCAGAATTATGACGACCTACAAATCCACCAATACCATAAGTTCCAGAACCATATAATATTTCAATATTAACATCTTGTGCATAACAGTTTTGGATTACCGTATTATTATTCTCTCCAATAAATCCACCATATCTACCATAGTACTTAACATTATTTTTATCCTTTTGATAAATGTGAACATCAGTAACTGAAGAATTTGATATCAAAGCACCATCTGTATAACCTACTAATCCACCTATTCTTTGATCACTATCAGTGATTGATACATGCTTCAAATGTACATTGACAATATTAGAATTACCATTTGCTGTCGCTATAAATCCACCTCTTGTAGAAGCTCCATCTTTTGTATAGTTTTCAACAAATAAATTCTTTACAGTACCATTTGTTGATAAAGTGGTAATAAATGCTTTACCAGAAAGTCTAATATTCCTAATTGTATGACCATTACCATCAAATCTACCTGTAAAAGTACCTAAATTTTCATTTAAATTACTAAAATCTAAATCCGTCTGTAATTTAAAGTTTTGTGCTAGATTGTTTTGCATAGTCCTAAAATCAGCCATACTATTAATATTTCTATACATTTCTACTTCTACAACACGTTCTTTGTCACCATAAGTTACATCTGTTCCAGGACGGCCAGATGAATCCTCATGTTTTATTCTTGTTAGACTATATTGTGTAACATATTTTTGAGGGCTTGAAAATCTAACACGTACTTTTGATTTACCATCAATATTTTCTTGAGATAATATTTCAGCATGTAAATTATCTGAAAAAGTTAAACCTGTAATATAGTCAAATCCAATATTATCAAATATTAAAGTAGCTTCTACTGTCTCATTATCAAATTCTACTCTATTTTCCATTGATAAATAATCAATTATACCATCATTTTCCTTTGGCAATTCAATATATTCTTGATTTGGCATAACATCTGGCCAAATAAGATGTGGATAATAACCATATTTTACATAACTACTAATATCGAATGCATTATTAGCATTTAGTATTTCTTGAAATTGTTCCTGTCTCAATGCATTAGGTGCAATCTTATTAGAGAATGCTCCTGAATAAATATCTTTCGTAGCATAATAAACATTACTTCTATTAATCGCCGAAGCAGAATAAATATTAACATCAACAGAATTATTTCTATTTTTACCACTAGAATTTGTATAAACATTTCTAATAATTGTTCTGTTGATTGGCCCGGTAATATTACCAACTTCATATTGGAATGTTGTTGATGATAAACCTTCAAGCAAATCAACATCTACTAAAGAATAAATGTTAGCAATATATGAGTTGTTTGCACAATAACGAGCAATTACACCAACATATTTATTACTTAAACTTGGATTGTTAAATCTTGCATCTATAGCTTTACCATAAACATATCCATCACTAATAGTTCCATAATTATTAAAGACAACCAAAGCACCATCTCTAGCTAAACTTAATGACTCTTTAGAATTAACAACAAAGTTTTTAACTATACCATAGTTTTCTCTTGTAATTAACGAAATAACTGTATTAGGTCTTGAATTGCCTTGTTCTAAAGTTACCATAACATTTTCTATTGTTCCGTAATTAGACCAAGTTAAACCATTATAATCATTTATTTCATAACCATCAAAATAATAATGAACATCTAGGTTTCTAAGAATTCCATTACTACCAAGTCTATAAATCAAATATCTAGAAGACACACCAGTTGTTCCATTAGTAGATGTATCACGATATACTTTATGTCCTTGGAAATCTACAATTCCATTAAAATTGACATCTGAATTAATAACTCTAGTTTGATTTCTAAAATCTAAGTCTTCTGAAACCAAGTAGAATCCCGATGTATGCATTGCATAAAATTCATTAATATTATGAATGGTTCTAATCTCATCATCAGAAGTAAAATTAAGCGTCGCTAAATCGTAATATCTCTTATCAGAAGACACACCCACAACATTCTTTCTGATACTCAATTTAATAACATAATCACTAGATGGATAAATCTCATGTTTAGACATTTCTTTTTCTACTTTATAGGTATCATTAAAATCAAATTGAACAGTATCAATCAATTCATTATCTTTATAGTATCTTAAAAAATAATGGAAATCATCTTGTTCTATCTCATGTTTCTTATCTATTAAAGTAGTTAAGAAAGTTCCCATATAATTATCTTTTTCTTTATATGGAACATAACTAGTAGCACTAGTACCTACTTCAATCTGTAAATCTTTTATTACAACTTCAGTCGTTTCATTTTCGCCATCAACTTCGATTATATGAAAACTTATATATGGACTAGATGAATTAATAGTCAAAGTCCTACTATATGATATATAATCATCCGCTGTAACATTCTTAATCTGATCATTTGCCGAATAACTATTATTAGAACCTCTATCAGTCAAATAAACTGGTTTAGTATAATTTTTATTTTTATATTTAATCTTAAAACTTACTGTAACTTTCTGACCAGCATATTCTTGTAAATAATAAGAATAAGTTCTATATCCATTTTTAGCAGATAAAGTAATAGTATTATCAGTCTTATTTACTTTTCTACTACTTGGCTCTCTATTACCAGCTGTTTTCCATCTTCTACTATTATCAATATCAAATATATTTTTACTAGTTATCTGTTTTAATAAACTATCTACTTCAACTTTACCAGATAGTCCTTCTGTAGTAACAATCTGTTCACTATATAAAACATAATTTGTTTTAAAAGTACTGTTAGTATAACCAGTATTATACTCTTCAACAATATACTTAAACGTATAAGTAGTATCTTTAGCTAATTTCTCCAAAGATATATTCTTGTAATCAGTATTTGGTGTTATTTCTTCATATAATACAAGAACATTCAAATTATTTCTTACTTCAAGCAAAACTCTTTTGCTTTGTATAGCGTCATCTAAATCATCTACTCTAACATCAAAATTAATTACGCTTTCAGTAACAAACTTATTAATAACATCTACTTCAGCTTCATATTTCATTGTTTTAATAGTTACAACATTAGAATTAGTAATAATATTATTTTCCTTATTACCTAAAGCAACAACACTTGATAATTCAAAATAATAAGTATGATTAGACTCTAATCCATTAATAGTAAAAGGTAATAGTTCACCATTTTTCATTCTCTCTAATTGTTCACTAGTTAATACTATCGTTTTAACACTATCATTACCATCAGAATCTCTTAATACAATAGTCATACCTGTTAACAAACTCTTAAGAATACTATTAGTATCATCAGAAATAGTAACATTAAAACTAGCTGAATTAGTATCAGTAACAATGTTAGAAAAATCCAATTTAACATAACCAAGAGTCGATAATGGTTCCGTAGTAAATTTACCATCTATTATTACTTTTTCCCTAACTATTCCATTACCATCTTCTAAATCAAAATCACCCATTAAAGCAACAGAATATACTTCATTAGGAGATAAATTATCTAATTGAATAGTCATATCACTAATTCTAGCTTGTTTAACAATATTCTTTTCATTATCATAAACAACATATTTCATATTAGTAATATTTACATCGTCTTTATTAGTTAAATCAAAATATAAAGTTGCTTTATCTATACTCCTACTCTTAACAGACAAATTACCACTAGGAGCTTTCTTAGTCGTTTTAAAACTATAATTATTATTACTTTGTTTTAATAAATTACCAGATACATCATAAAATTCTAATTTAATGTCATATTTAGTATTACTATTTAAAGATTTACCTGTTGTATAATCATAACTTTCAAGTCTAACTAATTTACTAACTATACCAGTTGATAATTGATAGTTATTAGAGCCTACTTTAAGAATAACTTTCTTAACTCCCTTTAAAACTTCATCAGTACTCTTATTATTAAGTTTCATACCATTAAATTCAGCATGATTAGAATATGGCACTATTTTATCAATACTAAAATCAATATTCTCTAATCCAGAAATATCCTTAGTTGCTATTTTAAAACTAGTAAATTCACGTTTTATTTCTTTTCCCTCTTCATTTTTATAATGGAAATAACCTATTACATCATATTCTGTATTAGGGAATAATCCTTTAGCTTCAATTCTATCAGAAGTAACAAAAGTCTTTCTATAGACAAGAGTCTTTCCTTTATAAAATTCAAAAGTTGGATATTTTACAATTCTTCCTGTTGGATCATATATTTCTAACTTTCCAGAAACAGAATATATATTAGCACTTTGACCACTAAAAGTAATTTCTGGTTTAACGTAATCTAAATCTCCTGAACCCTTTGTTTCTTCAGTATTCTTAACTTCTTCTTGCTCTTCTTCTTGTACTACTTCAGGTGGTAATTCAACATCTACATTTTCCTCTTCTTCTTCAAGAAACAAACCAAGTCTCTCTAAAAATTCTAAATACCCCATCTTTTTATTATTAAACTCTATAGTAGCATTTTTATCTAAACCTCTAATTTCTTTATAAAAGTATCTACCACTATCCATATAATAATATCTTAAATGCTCTTCTGAAAAAGAGATAAAAGAATTAACAGGAATTGTATGCTTCTTAGTAGTTTCAATAGTAATTTCACTTAAATTAACTATAATACTATTACCTAAATCTATAAAAATATAAGTAATATTATCGGCTCTCTCATAGTCATTCTCATTAAATAGCTTATTGTCACTTATTAAAGAATTACTATAAGAATTAGTCTTTCTATATTTAGTATCAATCAATTTATATTGATCTGATAATAATAATAGCGTTTTACTATCTTTAGAAACAACAGGATAATCTAAATTAACTCCTACTTTTCTTCTATCACCAATAAAATACTTTCCTCTTCCTTTATATAAATAGTCCGAATATTTTACTTTTGAATAATCTATTTTAGTTGTTTTATCATCACCATTTACCAAATTCTTAGTAATATTATCTGAAGTAAAAATATATCCGTCCATATCAAAAGTACGCATATTTTTATAGCTATTAAAGTAAACAACACCTAATATTATTAATAAAATTGTAATTACTGCAACAACTTTTTTCATTAAATCACTTCAATTTCTTTAAATAATCAAAATTCTTCATTAATAACTTTTCCTTATTATTAATTATAATAATATCTGAACTTAAATTAACTTTAAATTCATTATTATTTACTAACACATCTCCATTCACATTCTGATAACTGCTCATTTTGCCAGTTTTATAATTGTATATAAATAAATCTTTTGTATCATAAACATAATTAACAAAACTCATTGGTGATATATCTATATTTTTACCACCAAAACTAACTTTAGCATTACTTAAAAATATATAATAATCACTACCATCAAATAAAAATCCATTATTTACTTTATATTTTAAATCTTTATTATCTAAATAATAATCTCCATACTTCTTCTCTAATTTAGTAAAAAATGGAACTTTCTTTTGAACACCTGTCTTATAAAAAACAAAATTATAATTAACAGGCAATATCAACTTATTACCTTTGGCATAATAAAGAGGTTCACCATATAGAGTAGTTTTCTTACCATCAATTTTAATATCAGTAACATCTCCGTCATGATTTAAAGTAATATTACCCTTAACATCAAACCTTTCACTACCAAAATAAACATACATATTTTCTTTTTTTACTGAAAAAGTATTTAAATCCTTTCTAGCTAATAAAATACTAATAACTACAGTAGCAATAATAATCAATACTACTATACCTATAACTATTGATGTAATCATCTTCTTATTTTTCATACAATCACCTACTATCACACTATACTAATATAATATCAAATATTTAAAAACGAAACAACAGCTAAAGCAAACAAAAAAACTTTAATATAAAGTTTTTATTTTGTAACAATATCACAACTAATAATTCTTGAATAACTTTTAGTTAAAGACTTACAATAATTAATCAAATCATTATATGAATATTTCTTTTTTAAAACAACTTCATAGCTATCTTCTTCTTCATTATATTCATAAGCTTCTGCAAAATCACTCAATATATTAAGAGCTTTCTTATCAGATGTATTATTCGTAAATTTTATAACTGCATGATCATCTAAATAATATACCCCATTATCTAAAACATATTCATCTTTTACTTCTTCAGAATTAGTTCCTTTTTCATATTCCTCATATATCTTATTATCAATAACACTAATATCTTCTGGTTCCTTTACAGGAGTCTCCCTATCAGTTTTAATTGCCACTGCAAATACAACAACAACTATAAATACTAGTGCTATAAATAATAAAGAAAATAACATTTTATATTTAATATGCTCTTCCATCATACTCACCTATTATAATAATAACATATTTTTAATAATTAAAAAAATAGAAATCAACTTATGATTTCTATTTTACATTTATAAATGGTGCCGAAACCAGGACTTGAACCCGGAACCTACTGATTACAAGTCAGTTGCTCTACCAATTGAGCTATTTCGGCATAAATAACTTATATCACAATAATTAATAATTTGTAAATACATTTTATATAAGTTATGATATAATAACTTCAGTAGTTGCCTCTATGGCGGAATTGGTAGACGCGGCAGACTCAAAATCTGCTTCTAGCAATAGAGTTCCGGTTCGAGTCCGGATAGAGGCACCAATAAAAAACAAAGAAGAGAAATCTCTTCTTTTTTTATTGAAAATACTTTTTAAATTCTTTTGCGTTAGAAATATAATTCTTACTAGAATTAGAATCATAAAAATAAGTACTACATTTATCATTTTT
This sequence comes from uncultured Erysipelotrichaceae bacterium, assembly GCA_902767005.1. The sequence continues at coordinate 4,908 of CACXFY010000077.1, read as the reverse complement.
TACTCTACATAAATAATAAACATTCCCTTTATCTCTATATCTGTATTTATTATTACCTAATTTAAATTCATAATAATTATCTAATACTTTAATATTTAAATTATAAGTATGCTTCTCATTATCAATAATCTCTACTCCCTCTTTAACATTGAGAGAGATAGTACTCTTATCTGATCCATTATAATATTTATTAATCGCAAATAAAGGTACCATAAACCAAATAAAACTAATAATACCTAGTATAAATAATAATACTTTTACTATTATTTCTAACTTAACTTTTTCCTTAAACAAATTACTAGATACAATAGGTATTGTAATTAAATATAAGATTATTAAAAATACTAAACATACTAGTTTCCTACATAATATAAAGCTAAAACCCATTATTATTAAAGATAAAGCTAAAATAATATAATTAACTACTTTCCATTTATCTCTAATGTTAATAGCATAATACATCATTAAATCTTTATACTCTTCATAATTATTTTCTTTTAATAAATCTAAAGACTCTGTTCTTTCTTTTTTATATCTACTCTTATTCGTATTTATATATAGTAATTTAACTTTTTTATTATCATATCCGCTGTAATAATACTTTTTACTAATTAAATAATCATAAGTAACAATAATCATTTTACTAATATCATTCTTCATATCATTAGGTGCCACATTAAATATCATTTTATAAGCTAATATACATCTCTCTATTTTATTTAATAAATCATCTACATCATTCTTAGAAAACTTATTATTGTTATAAAGACCAATAACAAAATTCTTAAGATCACATACCGTAAAATAAGTCTCAGTTATATATTTATAAGCATCTTTATCATTACATTTTGGTAATATTTCTAATAACTTTATAACTAATTGTTCCACATTAAAATTATCATATGTAGTCTCATATGCATTTAATATATTTATTCTAAAATTAGCCTCAATATTATCTTCATCTAGTTTTAATACTTCTTCATATTTCTCTAATGATTCTTTATTCTTAAACTTCTTATAAAAATCATCAGCATCTTCTAATAATTCTTTTACTTTCTTATTAGCTTTAGGCATATTACCACATCCCAGTTATTATTATATAAAAAAAGTAGAGAATTCTCTACTATTTATCTTTCTTTGACATTTTAGATCTATCAATAATAAGAACATCTTTTTTATGTTTCTTAATATTATCAATAATCTCATCACCAACATCATTATTAACATATAATGAAAACGAAAAATCAGAAAAGAACACTGTATTGAATCTACCTTTAACTATTAATAATAATTCATCCCAAGTAAATCCACAAATATATCCAGTATCACTAATATCTATAAGACCTTCATCTTCTACTAATATCGTACCATATCTATTCTTTCTTAATTTCAAATATCTAATAAAGAATAATAGATACATAACTAGTAAAGCAATAGTAACAGATACAGAAAATAACAAGAAAAATAATAATACTACATCTATATATTTATTAAAACAGAACATATCAAATATAAGTAATAAACCTAATATTATTAAATCTATATATAGTATTTTATTCCAATCAAAATACTTAGCCTTATGATTTTCAAACAATTTATCACGTGAAGATAAAATATTTCTTAATTCCATATAATCCCTAAAATTACGAAATTTTATCTTATAACTAGTCTTCATACTAACAACTCCTCTATTCTAAACTTATTATATCATTAAAATATAATAAGTCCACTCTTAATTTTCTTCTTCATTATATTTAGAATTATATAAATCAGTTTCAAAATCTTCTTCTATATTTACTTCTTCCATCTTAGGTAAATCTTCTATTTGCGCTAAACCAAAATAATCTAAAAATTCAGATGTTGTCTTATATAATATTGGTCTACCTGGAAGTTCTGATCTACCTACTTCTTTTATAAATCCTTTTGCGACTAACTTTCTAACTATTTGTGTACTACCAACACCACGTGTCTTATCAATCTCTACTCTAGTAATAGGTTCATTATAAGCAATAATTGCTAAAACCTCTAAAGCCGCTTGACTTAAAGTATTAGTTAGTGGATTTTCAATTAGTTTTTGATAGTATTCTCTATGTTCATATTTAGTAGTTAGCTTAAATCTATTTCCTAAAAAATCTACTCTAAGTCCTCTATCTTCTTTTTGATAATCTTCTTTTAACTCTAATATTAATTGTTTAGCTTCATCTAATTCGATATCTAATACATCTTGTATTTGTTCAAAAGATAAACCATCTTCACCAACTACAAATAATAACCCTTCTAATATTGCTTTCTTCATCCTACACCGCCTCAACTGTTATATCTGAAAAAGTATCTTCTTGTACTAATCTTATTTCCCTATTTTTAGCCATTTCAAGTACTGTTAAGAATGTCGCAACTATATATTCTCTGGAAACAATAGGAAACAATTCAAAAAAACTAACTCTTTTCTTCTTACGTAATATATTCTTAATATCTCTTCTTCTAGATACAATACTAATCTCTTTAACTGTTACCTTAGTCTTTAATGGCTTATTTTCTTTTTGTCTTTCTAAATACCTTTTAAAGGCTTCTACTAAATCATCTAAAGTAACATCAGATTGTATTTCATGTACATCATCTACATATTGATCCACATTCTCTGGACTCTTAGTAAATATTTCACTTCTTTTTTCTTCATTTTCTTTTAAAACTTTAGTTATTTCTTTATATGCTTGATATTCAAGTAATCTACTTACTAACTCATCTCTTGGATCTATCTCTTCTTCATCATCTTCCAATTTTTCTCTTGGAAGTAATAATTTTGACTTTATTTCTAATAATTCGGAAGCTAATACTAAATATTCAGAAGCTATTTCTAGATTCATAGATTCTTGCTTATGCAAATAATCCATGTATTGATTAGTAATAGATTCTATTTCTATATTCATTATATCCATCTTAGCTTCTTTTATTAAATGTAATAATAGATCTAATGGACCTTCAAAATCATTTATTTTGAACTCTACATTCATACACTTCACTCCGAACTATATAAAGTATAACATAAAAAAAGAATAGTTAAAACTATTCTTACCTTACATAATCATAACGTTCATCTAAATCATCTACTATTTCATCAACTAAATCAGTATCACCACTATTATGACTAGTAGCATCAATAATTGTCCAATATGCTTCAAATTTAGAATTATCTTCTTCATTTAAATAATCAATGAATTCATCTTCAGAATTAGTAAATACCCAACTATCAGCGTCACTATTCCAAACAATTCTTAATTCATCTGAAGAAATACCATATTTTTCACTAGCACGTTGCTTTAATTCATATAATTCAGCATTACATAATCTATCAGTATGACTAACATTAATTAAATTACATGTTGAACTATCATAATTTTCATCATAGATAACATCATAATTATCTAATATTATAATAGGTAAATCTCTATAATATTCAAATCTATTAATAATATCGTCTTTTGGATCAAATAAAGGATCTTCATCACCAATTAAACGAATTTTGTTACCATTATTTAAATACATAGTATTATCTTCTACATATTGATAATCGCTAACAAATTCCTCATTTAGATGAGGTATTACTAATAATGCATATAAATATTGTGGACTCATGTGAGTAACATAATCATCACATAAAATCTTACCATATTCATAAGCTTTATCATAATCACCTTTCTCATAATTAACAATATAATTACAAATAATTTCAAAATTGTAGATCATATCACGATCAACATAATCAGCATGTTGAGGCTCAAGTGAAATACCATGATTCTTCATTTGTTCTGCTACACTACTACCATTAGAATATAAATATTCAAAATTGTTTCTTGATTCTAATAGTAACTTGTATACATCATCATTTACTATTTGATTATAATCATCTGTTCTAAAAGTAATATCTTCTACAACTATAGGTTCATCATAATTAATTTCTTCTTCATATGTATATTCATAATTAGTTGCATCTTCTTGTGTAATATTATTATCAACAATATCACCACTTTTTGAACCAGCTAAATGTGCTGCTCCAAAACCAATTGCACCTGCAAGAACCGCAATTAAAATTACATTTCCTGTAGATGTTGCCTTTTTTCTAGTTTTCGACTTATCGTCAGTCGTACTCATAACTATACCTCCCCTTAAAAGACGCCTACATTATACAACATTTTCCGTTTTTTGTCAATGTGCTATAATAATTATAGGTGATTTTATGAAGCAATTCAATACATTAGATGAAAGATTTACATGTGAACATTGTAAAAGACAAGTAGATAAGTTAATATACTCTTCAAGAGATCATTGTCCCTATTGCTTATATTCTAAACATGTAGATATTAATCCAGGAGATAGACTAAACACCTGTAAAGGTCTATTAAAACCAATAGAAATAGAAAAATACAAAGATACCTATAAAATAGTATATGAATGTGAAAAATGTCATCAAAGACATAAAAATATAATAGCTAAAGATGATGATATGAATAAAATAATAGAAATATCTACAAAACAATAAAAAAACTAGATAATATCTAGTTTTTATTTTATTTCTTTTCTTTTTAATATTTGTATACCAACTATTATAAAGATAAAAGTATAGATAGAATAATATAAAACTGACCATCCTAAATTACCTAAAGTAGGTTTATCTGAAAACAAATCAGCTCCATGTTCCATCCAAAATTTACTGATATCAACATGTGTAATTTTATTTAATAAAATAAATAATGTTGGCAAAAAATCAGGTACAAATATACAAGCTAATAATGCTGCTCCAGTCTTTTCTAATAAAAAAGCCATAGTTGTATAAAAAACTGCAAATGCAATTATACCAGCGAAATGATTTATCAATTGATAATTCGTAGTATTAGTATAACCCATTCCATT
>CACXFY010000076.1 GCA_902767005.1 uncultured Erysipelotrichaceae bacterium | reverse complement strand
TAGTATAGCATTAACACATATTTTAAAATAATTATTTTTCATCATCTTTGCCATAATATCATCTCCTACAAAAAGGAAAGCTATTAACTAGCAACCTTTCTTTTTTATTATTTATATAATTAAAAATAACCTAGTATCCTTATACTCTCATATTATTACCTTCTATAATAATTATATAGAAACAATTATTTAAATTAAATAAATATATGTAAATATAATGTAAATTTACACAAAAAAAGACTTTAACGAGTCCCTTTACTAATTATAAATGATACTCCACGTCTTTCATTCTTAATAAGAATATCATAATCCATCATATTTAAAGTCTTTTTAACAATATTAAGTCCCAATCCAAATTGTCCTTTAATACCTTTTCTGAATGGAGTAAAAATACCTTCAAGTAAATCTTCATCTATTTTATCTCCATCATTATATAAAACGATTCTATTAGTTCTACAAGTAATTTTAATCTCACTTTTAGCGTATCTCATAAAGTTACTTAATATATTATCTAGTATTGTTTCCCAAGCATCTACAGTACCAACAAACTTACTTTTCTTATCAATATCTACTTTAAAATTTACATCTTTTCTTTGAAACTTAAACTTCTCAACCTCACTATTAATAATACTTATCATATCAACATCTACTACATCTACTTTACTATCTTTTAAATAATCTAATTTATTTAAATATAATAAAGAATGTACTTTTTGATCTAATTTATCAGTTTGTTCTTTAATAACTGTAAGTGCTTCTCTTGGTTCTTCTACCTCATCTTCAACAGCTTCTATATATGATTTAATAACCGATAACGGAGTCTTAAAATCATGTGATATATTTTGATACATTTGATTTCTAAACTTCTCTTGATTAATCAAACCTATTCGCATATCCTCAATAGCTAAATATAAACTTCTAATTTCATCATCTACTTTAAAATCAATATGATGATTATATTCAGTATTATCAATATTATCTATTTTATTCTTTAATTTACCTATTTTCTTAACTAATAAATAACTCCATAATACTAATGCTAAACCAATTAAAGCAAATGTAATAAACATAATTGGAAATATTGTACCTAGTATATTTGCTTTAACTCTATTGATATAAGCATCATTACTTAAAGCTATTTTAGTAATACCATTAATCTCCATAGAATAATAGTAATAAGTTTTATTTTTATAAATAAATTTACCATGTTGTTCTCGCATATTATTAATAATCTTACTAATATCATTAGTCTTAATAACTTGATTCAAATTACTGCTTGCAACAACACTATTATCTTCAAAAACATATAAATAAGCTACTTCTGTATTTAATAGTTTATTATCCATATCTCTATCTACCATCTTTAATGGTTCAGATAAATGACTATATAAACTAGATTCTACTACTGGAATAATCATTTTAGGAAGTACTACTCCTAAAGCTAAAAAGAGTATTAAAAAAGCTATTCCAACAATAAATAATAGTTGTCTACTTAATCTATTCTTTTTACTGCTCATGATAATCTATACCCAAATCCATAGATAGCACATAAATTTAATTTAGGCATCTTTTTTCTTAATCTTCTAACTAAATCATCAACTACTCTATCACTACCAAAGTAGTCATTCCCCCAAACTAAATTTAATATTTCTTCTCTAGAAAATCCTTTATCTTTATTCTTTAAAAATAATATTAATAAATCAAACTCTAAAGTAGTTAGTTTTATTTCTTTATCTTTTAAGAAAACTAATCTCTTTTCATTATCTACTTTATAATCATCATAAATAATATAATTATTATTACTGTTTTTATATACTCTTTTTATCATATTATTTACTCTTAATACTAATTCTTTAGATGAATATGGTTTAGTAATATAATCATCACTACCAAGTTCTAATCCAAGTATCTTATCTAAATCTTGATCTCTAGCACTAGTAAATATAACTGGTACATCACCATTCTTTTCTCTAATAGCTTTTATAATATCATAACCAGATATATCGTCTTTAAGCATAATATCAAGTATCCATAAATCTACTTTCTTATCAATATATTCTAGTGCTTTTCTTCCTTCATCAAATGTAATTACTTCATATCCAGCTTTTTCTAAATAAAGTTTTACTATATTGCACAAATCTTTTTCATCTTCAACTAAACATATTGTATACATTGACATCACCAAGATTATTATATCATATTAAAACTCTTGTTTAATGGGAAATTATGTGAAAAAAAAGTAGTATTTCTACTACTTATACATATTGAATAAATCATCTCCATGATTATCATTTGGATTATTATTAGCCGGATTATGATCAACTACATCTTGATTACTATTAACATCATTATTTGGTACAGTATTTTGAACATTAGTATTTATACTATTATTGATATTATTAGGAATACTATTATCATTAGGAGTATTTGTATTTGTATTTGTATTAATATTAATATTAGAAACATCATTATTTTTTCTTATTCCATATTGAGCTCTAATCATATCTTCTCTAGATTTACCACCTGTAAGTAACATCTTAACTACAAATAAAACTATACCTAAACCAATTACTCCAGCTACAATATAGACAAATATCATAGTATTAGGACTAACATAAACATCATCTTTAGTTTTTTCCATCTCTTCGACTGTTTTACCTGCACCTTCAGTAGTACCAGCCATCTTACACTCTATATTATCACCTAATATTGCAATATATTTGACATCAGCAACACTCTTACCAGTTATCATATGTTTCTTTAATACACCAACAGCATAATTCATCTCTTGATCTGGTTTAATAGTAGTATCTAATAAACTATATTTTTCATTAGTACTACAAAAGTTAACAATACCTATATTCTTTTTATCTTTATCAAATACTCCAATAGATATTGTTATTGGTCTTTCTTCTTTAGTAAGATTCTTAATCATTGAAAAAATAACATGATTACTTTGTAATTTTTCTGCTTGTAAAGCATTATCATTATAATAGAAATTTTCATATAAAAAGTTTTCTGTTTCTACAGTAGCATCCGTATTAGCAGGTATTAATTGATATAAACTATATTTTTCAGCTTTTACATTAATAAAAACACATAATACAATTAATAATATAATATATTTTTTCATATCATCACCATTTTAATTATAACAAAAAAAGTAGTATTAAACTACTAATTATAAATAAAGTTTACAGTCGAAATTGCACATAATTCGTCTTCTTCATTAAATACTTTTGCTTCATAAACACCTATTTTTTTACCATCTCTTATTATACTACAATGACATATTATTTTATTACCAACACATGGTTTTAAATAATTAATAGTTGAATTTGTAGTATAGCATTTTTTATTAAGATTATATGCTAATACTCCAGCTGCAGAATCACATAATCCAAATATAAAGCCACCATGACATATTCCATATGCATTAAGACTTGTTTCAGTAATTTTAGCTTCACAAACTATATGTTCTTTATCTATTTCTATCAAACTGTAATTATTATTCTTAATAAACCCCATTGCTTCTGGCATCTTTTCCATAACAACCTCCTAAATACAATATAAAAAAATAAAGAAAAAATGAAATATTGAGCCACCTAAAACAAACAAATGAAAGACTGAATGCATATATGGAATCTTTTTACCACAAGCATATAATATAGCTCCGATAGTATAAATAATTCCACCAATTATTAAAAACCATACACCTTTCATCGGACAAGCTTCCATAATTGGCCCAAGTAACATTATACCACACCATCCAAGTAAAAGATTACATAAAACCATCAATACCGAAAATTTATCTACATTTATCGCTGTAAATACTACACTTAAAACTGTTATTCCCCATACTATTCCAAATGTAATCCATCCAAGTGCTCCCCCAATCAATGATAAACTAATTGGTGTATATGTACCAGCAACCATCAATAACACATTACAATGATCAATTACTCTTAATACTTTTTTACCTACTACTCTAGGACTTAATGAATGATAAATACAAGAAATTGTATATAAAACTAACATAATAAATCCATAAACAATACTAGTAATTACACCTATAGGAGTACTGCTTTTTATAATTAATAAGACTATTGCCGCAATCGATAATAACCCTCCAACCCCATGACTAACTGCATTAAATATTTCTTCACCTAAACTATATTTAGGTATCTCTACCTTTGCCATATAATCATCTCCTATCAAAATTATACAACACTTGTTTAAAAAAAGAAAAGACTTAATTGCCTTTTCTATACTTTTCAATGTATTTTTCAATACTAATCCAATTATTAAAATCATGTTTTCCTAATGAAACTACATCCCTATCATCAAATAGTAAACATGTAATTCCACTAGTTGTTAATAACTTGTAATTATATGGATCACTCTCAATCATAATATCCATTTTTTCTCTTTTACAAACTTCTACTTTGTTTTCACCATAACAAGAAGTAATTATACCATCTACTTCAATACCATGAGCACCCAACCATTCTAAAGTAACTTTATAAAAATCAAAATCTGTTTTGAATTTAACACCACGTGCCGTAATAATATATATAATATTGCCTTTATTCTTCAACCTTCTAAGTACATCTATAGCATACCTTTTCACATCAACTTCACGATATATTTCCTCTAATCTTTCATCATAGAATTCTTCCATTTCAATTTCATTAGAATATATTTCATGAATATTTAATTTCTTCTCATCACAATATTCTTTTAATTTTTCTTCAACCTTTTCTTTAGTCTTACATAATGTATCATCTAAATCTACGCCTATTCTCATTTTAACCCACCTAAACTTTCTATTGCACCTTGTATTGTTTTAACTTCGATTACTTTAATATTACTCTTATGTTTCTTTAAATATTTCCTACACTCATCATAATCTTTTCCACTAGGTACTAAGAATACATCACATTTATCTTTTATTGCACCTATTAATTTGTATTTAACTCCTCCAATAGCACCAATAGTACCATCTTCTTCAATAGTACCAGTACCAGCAATCTTTAAACCTTTAGTTAAATCTTTCTTTGTTAAAGCATCATACATATATAAAGTAGTAATTAATCCACCACTTGGTCCTGATTCACTCTTATTAAATTTTATTTTTACTTTAGGATTAGTCTTATACTTCTTTTCTACTCCTAATATTACTCCAAGTATCTTTCTACCATCTTCCTCATATAATTTACACTTTAATTCTTTTTCTTTTCCATCTCTTTTTACTTTTACTATTAATTCTTGATTAGTATTTAATCCTTGCATATATTTTCTATAATCTTCAACGTCACTAAATGTTCTACCATTTATAGATAAAATTTCATCTTTTATCTTTAATGGATTAGGAGTATCAGTAAAAGTACCAGTTATAAATATTTTACTACTTATTTCTTTATACTCTTTATTAGCCAAAGTATATGCCCATCTAGTAGCCGTACCATTCGCTACACTAAGATCCAAATCACTTCTAAAATCAATATCAGATATTGATTCATTAGCATCATACTTATATAAATCAGCATTTACTCTTCGCCAATCACTAAATAAATAACTTAATAAATAAGTTGTTACTGTTCCTTTGAGTTCTGTAACATAACTTATATTATAACTACCTTTAATTTTATTACTATCTTCTACATTAATTCTACTAGATATATCACTTACTCCACCACCTACAGTAATATAATAATTAACTGGCCAAGTAAGTATTAAATATATAATTAATAGAACTATTAAAAACAATAAATCATCAAAGATAAAATCTTTAATAGACTTTAATACTTTTTTCATTAAATCACCTATCTAATTATAGCATATTCCTAAATATAAAAAGAAGCCTTTATAAGACTTCTTTACATCAACAGCCACTTCCAGCTATGCACTTTCCATTTTCATCAAAAGTAAATGATACCCCCGGACTATCATGATTAGGATTATGAAGTTTAAATTGACCACTTCCAATTAATTCACCAACAAATTTATCAGCTGGTCTATTACCAAGTCCAGTATACCTTCCATCTACATAATAATACCATTTTCCATCAGCTTTCTTATACCAACCTGATGCCATAGCATACTTTTTATATGCATAAGCACCATCTTGGTAACTAAGCCAGTTTTCATTACCTGTAAAGAAATAATATCTTGCCCATCTGCCAGCTGGAACTCCACCATGAAACCAATATAATGATTGTTCTCCGGTAACTTTTTCTCCTTTTGCCCAAAAGTACCATAGTCCTCCAGTGTGACTTGGCCAGACATTCGTAGGATATTTTTCTCCTTCTTGCCATCCATTTCCAATATAACCATCATATGAATCGGTTTTAGTAACACCATCCAAACCTACTATAGTAGCACTACAATGAACATGAATAGCAATAGCTTCACCAGGTTCAATATTAGATTTTAACTCTAATTTTTTAACTTTAGTACCATTCTTAGTTTCTACTTTAGTCACCTTACTAGCATCAATTGGCGATCCATCACCTTGTGTATAAGTACAAACAATTCCAGTATCACTTGAAATTCCAATAGATCCTTCTGTTACTTTTTCTTCTAATGTAAGAGTACCAATAGTTCCATTTCTACTTATTCCCAATCCATTCTCTTTTGATTGAATAGATCCATTCTCAGAACTAGTAGCATTAAGTTTAATAATAGAATCTACAAATTGATTGTCTGTATAAGAAGTAGTAATATCACCATAATTAATCGGTGTAATAATATTCAAATAATATCTTGTAGATAAATCAGGATGATAGAATACTACTTTTAAAAAGAATATATTATTTTTATTAGTCATATCTACTGTACTAATACGTAAATCTTTAGTCATATGATCACAATCATTTTTAGAAGAACCTAAGTCTGGCAAATCATATATTTCATCACCATATTTAATATAAAACACTTCTTGATCAGTGCTTGCAGTTTCACATGCATCTTTAGAAATATCAAAACCTTCATTGGCTTTTCTATATACAGTTAATTGTTTTTTTTGTCCGTCTTTAAATGTCAATTCCGCTATAAATTGCGTAGCCGCAGGATCAGCAGTTGTATGATTTGGATTTATTGATACACTAGAAAGGCCTCTTCTAATAATGTCTCCTTCAATATCCCTAGTAACTATATTCTTATAAGTCATTACTTTTTCTTTAGCAGATTCTACATTTTCTTTTGTATTAAATGTACTAATCATACTAAACAATCCAATAGAAATAATACCAATTATTACAAAGACCATAAGTATTTCTACAGTGGTCATACCTTTATTATTTAATCTCATTGCTTAATCACCTCGATTGTTGAATAAGCATAATAATAATCTTCTTTTGTATCAGAAGTATCATTGCTTTCTCTTTTCATTTTAAATTCAGCAATAACACGATAACGAGCACCATTTAAAGATGGCGTTTTATAATTAGGCAAATAATTAATATAATCCGTAAAACCATCTACATCTCCAAGGGATGTTTTAAAATCAGTAATATTATAATTAGTTATGTAAACTCTATTTACTTCAGCCTTTTGCCAAAAATTTATGCATATAGCTTTTTGATCGGTATTAGCTGGGAATTTATCACAAAAACCACTATTTCCAGCAATTGTTGCGGTAGAAAAATCTTCAAAACCCGTATTAGCTATCTTAGTAGCATTAATAGTATAACTCGGATGTTGAATAAAATTCTTTAACCAATAAACTTTATACTTACTATCTACATCATCATAATGCTCTCTTTTCTCGTATTCACCAATTAATGGAAAAAAGTTGCTGTATAAAATTGTAAAGATTGTCATTATGAAAACCGTAACCACTAAAGTTTCCGCTAAAACAAAGCCTCCACTATTTAACTTTTTCATTTTTTAGCCTCCCCTTTATTGCTATTATCTAAAAATTATTATATAATATTTTATAGTAAAATACCATAAAAAAAGAATAGAAAAGGAATTGGGGTTGAAAAAATGGAGAAAATGGTCCAGTTTGATGTCAAGCGTGTCCAAAAAGGTGTCCAAAGTTTCATGGTTTCATTTGACTTCACAAAAACACCTATAACTCAAATAGCTGACTATATTATCATTGCTGCTTCGAAACATGGTTCATCAGATATCCATTTCGATCCAAGAGAAAATGGTATGATGGTCCGTTTTAGAATAGATGGTGATTGTCAAGATTATACATTTATTCCATTAGCTTACGAGAAAAACTTAGCTACACGTTTAAAACTTTTAGCAAATATGAACATAACTGAATCGAGATTACCACAAGATGGTGCGATCAAGGGAGACTTTGGTGGTACCTATTTAGACATGCGTGTATCTTCTCTACCATTAAATGAAGGAGAAAAAATAGTTATTCGTATCCTTGACTATACAAGAAGTTTACAAGGTATTGATACACTAGGTTTCCATCCAGATAACTTACAAAAAGTAAAAAGAATGATGGGAATACCAAATGGAATCATCCTAACTACAGGAGCAACTGGTTCTGGTAAATCAACTACAACCTATTCAATACTACAAGGACTTAATAAACCTGAAACAAATGTTATTACTGTTGAAGACCCAATAGAAATGAACATTGAAGGAATAAATCAAGTACAAGTTAATGCTGAAATTGGAATGACTTTCGCTGCTGCCTTACGTTCTATCTTACGTCAGGACCCGAACGTTATTCTTATCGGAGAGATCCGTGACTCTGAAACTGCGCAAATAGCTGTACGTGCATCAATAACTGGACACTTAGTTTTATCAACAATCCATACCAACAATGCTTTAGCGACTGTAGAACGTCTTCTAGATATGAACGTTGAAAGATACTTATTATCAACTGCCTTAACTGGAATCATATCTCAAAGACTTGCTAAAATGCTTTGTCCAGATTGTCGTTATCAAAGAGAAACAACTAAATATGAGAAAAAAGTATTTAAAAAATATATGCATATGGATGTTCCAATGGTTTGGGATGCTAATCCAAAAGGTTGCGATCATTGTCGTAAAGGATATAAAGGACGTATCGCTGTACACGAAGTTCTAGAATTAGATGATGAAATCAGAAATGCATTAAATAACGAAAAATTAGAAAAAAAAGAGTTAGCAAAACTAGTATATGGTAATAAAACTATTACCATGTTACAAGATGCATTAATAAAATGTTTAGATGGAAAAACTTCTTTTGAAGAAGTATATCGTACAATAGAAATTGAAAATGAAGATGATGATAACTACGAAGAAGAAGTTAAAATTGTCGAAGAAAATGCTCCTGAACCTGAACCAGAAGAGCCAGAAAGTGATGACTTACTAGATGGATCAGCTAAAGGAAATGAAATTAAATTAAATGTTGGAGTTATACCTATAAACGAAGGTCCTGAAGGAGAAGAACAAGGCGAAACCCAACCAGCACAACAACCTGCCCAAACAGGACAACCTCAACAAGCAGAAGCAGCACCAACTGAACAACCAGAACCACAACCAGAACCACAACAACCAGCTCCTGCTGAAACAGTTGCAATACCTACAGTTCAAGCTCCTGAAGCACAGCCAGAGCAAGCACCTCAACCAGAAGTTCAAGCAGAAGCTCCACAACCTCAGACTGAAACAGTTGCGATACCTACAGTTCAAGCTCCTGAAGCACAGCCAGAGCAAGCACCTCAACCTGTAGCTCAACCTGCAGCTCCAGTTGTACAACCTACTCCAGTTGCTGAACCAACTCAAACAACTGAACAACCTCAAGCAATCGCAACACCAGTTGATCAGTTAGCACCTGAAGAACAGATGCAACCACAAAACATTGCTCAAACAACACCTACAACAGCTGTGGAACCTCCACAAGTAGTTGTTGTTCCGCCTCAAATTACTCCACAGCAAGCACCTCAACCAGAACAACCAACTGAGGCACCAACCCAAGAGACAGCACAGCCACAAGCTGGACCAATTACTATTTCACCAAACGCAGTTGCAGAACAAACAAGTAATGTTCAACAAGTACAGCCTACAAATACTGTTCAATCCGTTGTACCGGCCATAACTGAAGTAAATCCAGCTCCTGCTACTGAAGCTGCTCAAATAACAAATCCAGCTACTATTGTTCCAGAAGTACAAACACCAGCTATTCAAGCCATTCCAGAACAACCTGTAGCTGAAGCACCTGTTGATAAACCACCTGAGATAAAAACTTTTGATATCAAAAAACCAGAAGATTTACCAAAAGAAGCTTTACTAACACCTATTCCAAACATCACCACAAATGCAGATGGTAGTATAGAGAGTAAAGGTGCTGAAGTACAAGCTCCATTACAACCAAGATTTGATAAATTAGAAAAGCTATAAAAAAAAGAGATTTATTATTAAATCTCTTTTATTATTTTAAATACTTCATCATTAATATCTTCTATACTTCTAATTTCATCATTTTTAACACATTCAATCCTACTCCAATTATACAATTCAGATAATTCAATGTAGGCATCCTCAGCATGTTTTAAATGCTCAGGATTTTTTTCATGCTCATCTAAAAACTCTCTATTCTTCTTTAACTCCGCTGCTTTTTCATAAGGCATATGTAAAAATATTGTAATGTCTGGTTTAGGTAATCTAAGTAACCAATACTCTAATTTATCTATCCATTGATACATATTAAATCTTTCATCTTTATCTAATATTTTACTACCTTGATGAGCTAAATTAGAAGTAGTATATCTATCTAATATTACATAATAATCATCTTTTAAATATTCTTCTATCTTAGGATAATTATACTTTCTATCAGCCGCATAATATAAACAAGATACCATTGGATCTACATTAGTAGCTCCCTCTTCAAAGAATCCCTCACATATTTCCGGTTTACCTAAGTAGCACCCACCTACGATTTTTCCAGTTGGTGTTTCATACATAGGAAACCCAAATCTTTTTACTTTATATCCTTCTAATCCTAATCTTTTTTCTAATAACTTACTTTGTGTTTCTTTACCACTACAGTCAGTTCCTTCTATAACTATAATTTTTCCTGCCATAAAATAACACCTCTATTTTAAATAAATCTTAACTTCATAAGTATTACCAATAGTATCCTTACCTTTATATTCATCACTAATCCATAATTTTAATTTATAATGATCACTTTTTTTATTTAAAACTCCAGAATGAATTATTCTACCACCATTTGCTTCTTCTGCTATATAAAGATTACCAAAACCCACTTCTTTATTATTACTATCTACTAAATAATACTTAACGTATTTTAAATCCACTTTATTATTTATTGGAGTAATAACTATATCAAAAGAAGAACCATCTACTCCATCATTATCTATATCAAACTTCAAAACGCTTTTATTTTTATAAGATTTTCCTTCTTTATCACTTAATACCTTTACTTCATCAAATATTAATTGTGATCCATCTAGAGTATTTCTAAAAGAAATAAAACTAGCTGTCTCTTTATTAATATTATTAGATAATACAAATTTATTCACTAAAAAATAACCAGAGAAACCAATTAATAAAAGTAATACTATTATTCTTATACTAGAAGCAATCACTTTTTTTCTCTGTTCTTTTTCTTTTCTAAGTTGTTTTTTTGACTTTCTCTTTGCCATTTCTATTACCTTCTTCTACTTTCATTTTAACAAAATAACCTTTTACTTACAACAAAAAAAGTATCATTAGACACTTATATTATTATTTTCGTCAAATGGTACTAATAAGCATTTACGACTAGCTAAATAATCACACATATGAACAAAATTTTGATACTTAGTTTTTGGCTTTTCTAATACCTCATTACCATTATAATCAGTAGTCCAAGGACCCATATGTGTCTTAATAACTTCATTCATAAATTTAGCGTCATCACTACTTAATCCAATTTCTTTTCTATTATCAATAATAAATTGTCCCATTAAGATAGGATGATCAAATCTCGTATATCTCTCTTGTGGAATACCAAGTTTTAATCCATCATGAACAAGTAAGCTCATAAGCATTAAATCTTTTTCTCTTTTAGTATATTTATCACCAATACATGGATTACTAAGAAGTTCATATCCAATTCTCATTGCAGCCTTACTATGTCTAAGTAATCCTCCATCACCAAGTGCATACTCTGGATGATACTTACCTGTTGAAGAAGCTGCTTCTGTTAACCAATAATCTGGTAACATATTAATAATATTAAGCAAGCATTCACTTAATTCATTATCACTAATCAATTCTAATTCATCTAAGAATAATTCTTCTCTATTCATTTATTTCACCTTCTAATAATCTTACAATAACACTATTACTAATATACCATAAATCACTAGGAATAAAAAGCTTATCTTTATCCATAACTAATAATCCTTCAGTAACTAAATCATCATATTTATAATAATCACTAAGTTCTTTATTATATTGATTTTTAAAATCAACTAAGTTTATCCCATCACTAGTTCTTAAATTTAAAATTACTTCATAATATATCTTATCTTTAGTCTTTAATAATTCTAATCCATTATCCATCATATAGTCATGTTCTAAATATTTAGTAATACTCCTAGTCTTATTATATCTAACATTACCTTCATATCCAGAACTACCTAGTCCAAAACCATAATATTCTAAGTTCTTCCAATAAGTCATATTATGTCTAGAGCTATACTTCTTACTCTTACTAAAGTTACTAATTTCATAATGATCATAATCACTTAATTCCCTACATATTAAATCATACATCTCTCTATCTAATTCTTCATCTATATATTTATAACCATCTATGTATAATCTAGTATGTTCTTCTAATATTAATGAATAAGTAGATACATGTGTAATATCTAATGACTTAATAAACTTAATATCATCAAGTAAATCATTAATATTTTCATCTCTAACTGCGTACATTAAATCAACATTAATATTATTAAGACCTATCTTATGGCAATAATTAATAATATCTATTACCTTATTCTTATTAACTTCTCTATCTAATACTTTTAATACTTTTTTATTTATACTCTCAAGTCCAAAACTAATTCTATTAATTCCTACTCTTTTAAATAAATCTAACTTTTCATAAGTAACATCAAAATTACATTCTATAGTAAATTCAACATCCTTACTTTTATTTAATTTAGAAATAATATTAAATAATCTTTCCAATTGTTTAATATTTAAACTACTAGGAGTACCTCCACCAATATAAATAGTGTCTAGTACTTCGCCTTGATATGAATCATTAATTTCTATTTCTAATTCATCTAAGTATCTATTAACAATCTCTTCATTATAAAACATCTTACAAAAATCACAATAAGAACATATCTTATTACAAAAAGGTATATGTATATAAGCACTTTTTACATTTCTCATTACTTATCACCTGAAGATAATATTGATAAGAAAGCTTCTTGTGGTACTTCTACACTACCTATTTGTTTCATTCTTT
>CACXFY010000075.1 GCA_902767005.1 uncultured Erysipelotrichaceae bacterium | reverse complement strand
TAACAGATGGTGCTATCCCAACAGAAGAAGAATGGAAAGCTTTCTCTTTTGACTTACAATATGAATTCTATAATGTCTATTTCTCACATAAAAAATATGAAATAGGTTCAGTAACTACTCATTTATTTTTACCAGATCAATGTAAACAAGTACTAAAAGATAATAATTATTCATTAGAAGACTTTATTATAACTCCTATTTTTAATGGAGACATAATTAATAGATTTATAACAGAAGATAATATAGATACTATTATAGAAGTAACAGAAAATAAGAATGGTCTTATCTATGATGGTAATAGTTTATTATTAAATATATATAGACAAGGATTACCTAAAGATAAAATAAAAAGATTAAGTAAATCACTTTATCTAGATTATAATAGACTATTAATAGACTTAAATAAAGATGAAGTAGATATAGTTAATTATATAAATATCGAAGAAGCTTTAAGAGATCCTAAAGTATTATCTTTATTAATAGATAATATAGATCCTACTCAAGTAGAAGCAATATTAAAAACTCAAATATATATTAATGATACATCTCTACAAACATTAATAGATGGAATGGTAAAAAAAGAACAATATCAGTTTATTAAATACTATAAATATTCTGGTAATGAAAAAGTAGTAAAAAAAGCAGTATTAGCTGGTTATACTCCAACTCCACATGAAATAGAAACTAGTTCATACTTATCTAAAACACTAGTAGAATTAAAATTTAATCCTCAAGAAAAAGAAACTATTTATGAAAAGTTAAAAACTAATCCTAGATATATAATCTATTGTTTAGATGACTTCAAAGATGATAAAGAAGTAATATATGAAACAGTTTTAAAAGAACCAGATATTATTACTATCTTACCAAAAGAGTATCAAGAAGATGTTGATTTATTATTAAAAATAGTAGTAGATAGTCCGTATCTAGTATCTAAATATTATAGTAATTTAAACGATGAAGATAAACAAAGAATCGTAATAGAAAATCCAGAAATAATTAAGTATTTAAATATATATGAAATGAATATAGAATTTATTAATTTAGTAATAAAAGATTTTCCACAAGTAATAGATTATTATTCTTATTTAAGTAGAGACACTATAGAAGAAGCTTTTAATAATGGTTATAGTATTACTAGTGATAGTAAAAGAGACATAATACGTTATGCCTTAGAATATGGAAAAGAAGTACCACAAGATATTTGGTCAATGGATAATATTAGTGTCTTTATAAGTGCTATTACAAAAGAAGGCTATGAAAAAAGTAATATAGTAATTAATAAGATATTAGATAATGTCTATCAAGAATCAAAAGAAAAACTAATTGCGCAACTAATCCATTATAATCAATCACTAGGTTTAGACGTATTAGAAACACTATTAGAAAGATATAATTATACATTAGATGACTATTATCAAGTCGCTAACATATCTGAACCAGATCGAATAGAATTTATTTTAAAATTAAAAGAATTAGAAAATTTATCTAGTGAAGAACAATTAAATAGAATTACTGAATTATTAAATACAACTGAGTATACCGAAGACTGCTTAAGATGGTTAATTAATCATAACTATGGAGAATATGCTTCACTTTATTCAAAAAATAATTATCAGAAAAAACCATTACTATTTGTTCAATATATAAAAGAAGAACATAAAGATACTGATTTTATAGAAACTACTAAAAGATTAATAGATGATGATATAGATGCTAATTATTCTCTATATTCATATTCATCTAAAGTTTTAGACTCCAAAGAAAGAATTCTAAAAATATTAGAAAAAGATCCATCAGTATATTATAGTATCAGTGAAGAATACAAATTAGATTATGATATTTCTAAAGCTTTTGTTTTAAAAAGTGTTTATAATATCACAAGTATTCCTAAAACTATTGAAAACTATGAACAATTATGTTTTGAAGTATTAGAAGTAAATGGTGAATTATTCTCATTAGTAGATTTTTGGAAGAGTGATTCAGAAGCTCTAAAGATTGCTATTAAAACTTATCCTCAAGCTCTATCTTCTGCCAACATTGAAGCCATAACTGATGAAGTAATAAATGAAATAGATGAAATAGATAAAATACCATTAGAGAGCTTAGATATAAGTATTGTTAAAAGAATAATAGAATTAGATTCTTTTGATATTAATGATGGTAATTTAGTAGAAAGAACTCTAGAAATAATTAGTAAACATTTAGATGAATTCCAATTAACAAATAAAGTATCTAATATAATAATTTCTCTTGTTAATAATAATCCAGATTTAATCTATAAAAAGTATTTTAGTATTTATAGTGCTGTCGATGATAGATT
>CACXFY010000074.1 GCA_902767005.1 uncultured Erysipelotrichaceae bacterium | reverse complement strand
TGGTATATTTAATTAGTAATTTTATGGACCTGTAGCTCAGTTGGTTAGAGCACACGCTTGATAAGCGTGGGGTCATAGGTTCAAGTCCTATCAGGTCCACCAAGATGCCTCAATAGCTCAGTTGGTTAGAGCACTTGACTGTTAATCAAGGGGTCCTAGGTCCGAGTCCTAGTTGGGGCGCCATTTTTTTGGCGAGTTGGTGAAGTGGCTTAACACACCGCCCTTTCACGGCGGCATTCATGGATTCGAATTCCATACTCGTCACCATTTTAAAATTAAGACCTGTAAACAGGCCTTTTTTTGTTTTTATTTTAATTATATTTTGTTATAATTAAATATAGATATACGGAGGTTTTTTATGAAAAATCGTATTACAGTTATAGTATTATTAATATCTATGTTATCAGTATTATTAACGCCTGTAGTGACATTTGCTGAAGATGATGATAAAACAGGTTCTCCTAATAATGCTGAACGTGCAGGAAATACAAATTATGCTAATATAGTTGGAGGAGGATCAGCAAGTGCTACCTGTAACGGTATATTTACGGCAGATGGTTTAGCTTTAACTCAAGAAATATTAGGATGGTTTAGAGTTTTGGCTCCTGCATTTTTAATCGTTTTATCAGGAATGGATTTTTTTACAGCAGTTGTTGGTAAATATGATCCAAAAGAAGATGCTTTAATTAAAGCAAAAGATAAAGCTATTAAGAGATTGATTGCTTGTGTACTTTTATTCTTTATTCCAACAATAGTAAGTTTATTATTAGATCAATACAAAGGAGATTTGACAATTCCTGCAGATTGTATAACAATATTATCTAACTTGTGGAGGTAAACATGATTTATTTAGATTACTCTGCAACTACACCTGTTAATGAAGAAGTCTTGGAATCATATTCTAAGACTTGCTTAAATTATATAGGAAATCCTAATTCATTGCATAAATTAGGTGTAGATGCAAAAAAATTAATAGATGCTTCAACTAAGCAAATAAGTGAATTATTACATGTAAAAGAAGATGAAATAATATATACTAGTGGTTCTTCAGAATCTAATAATACCATTATTAAAGGTATTGCATATCAGTATAAAAATAGGGGTAAACATATTATTTCTACTTTATTTGAACATAGTTCTATATATGCACCTCTTTCTTTTTTAGAAAAAGAAGGTTATGAAATAGACTTTGTTAAAACTGATGATAAAGGTATTGTTGATTTAGAAGATTTAGAAAGATTAATTAGAGATGATACTATTTTAGTATCAGTTGGTGCAGTTAATAGTGAAATAGGTATAAGAGAACCAATCGAAGAAATAGCTAAAATTGTAAAAAAACATCCTAAATGTTTCTTTCATAGTGATATGACTCAAAGTATAGGAAAAATTGATATAAATCTTGAAAACGTTGATTTAATATCATTCTCTGGTCATAAAATTTATGGTATGAAAGGAATAGGATGTCTTATAAAAAAAGAAAATGTTTCTCTAGAACCTCTTATTCATGGTGGAAAGAGTACTACTATTTATAGGGCAGGAACTCCAGCTACACCATTAATAGTATCTCTTGCTAAAGCATTAAGATTAATTCTAAAAGACTTAGATAAAAAATATGATCATATAAAAGAATTAAATGATTATTTAAAAGAAAAACTATCTAAGTATCCTAATGTATATATAAATAGTAATGAAGATTGTATTCCTCATATACTTAATTTTAGTGTTGTAGGAGTTAAACCAGAAACTATGCAACATGCATTAGAAGAATATGAAGTATATATTTCTACACAAACGGCTTGCTCATCAAAAGGAGATTCTAAAGGAGTAATGGCTCTTACAGGATCTAAAGAAAGAGCTTCTTCTAGTGTTAGAGTAAGTTTGTCTTATTTAACTACTAAAGAAGAATGTGATAAATTCTTAGAAATATTTACTAAATGTCATAAAGAATTAACGAGTTTGGTGAAATAAATGAAGTATATA
The DNA here is from genome assembly GCA_902767005.1 of uncultured Erysipelotrichaceae bacterium. The sequence continues at coordinate 218 of CACXFY010000074.1, read as the reverse complement.
AAGATAAGTGCTATGTGGTGTCCATACTGCATAATAATGAATAAGATATGGAAAAAAATAAAAGAAGAATATCCTAATACTATATTTGAAGAATTAGATTTAGATATGGACGAAGAAGCTGAAAAATATAATGTAGGTGAAACACTACCAGTTGTTTTAAGAATAGAAAATGACAAAGAAGTAGCAAGATTAACTGGTGAAAAAACTTACGAAGAAGT
>CACXFY010000073.1 GCA_902767005.1 uncultured Erysipelotrichaceae bacterium | reverse complement strand
TCCTATTTCTACACCAAGTTTATCTAGTATTGATGCTACTCTTCATCCAACAAATAATAATTATTTGTTCTTTGTAGCAGATAAGAATGGTAAGATTTACTATTCAAGAACCAATAGTGAACATGATGCTAAAATAGCTGAAATAAAGAGAAATGGTGACTGGATATGGTAGAAGAAATAAAGCGCCAAGCTGAAAAAAATGATATTCCTATAATGACAGATGATGGAATAGAGTACTTAACAAACTATATTAAAGAGAACAATATTAAACATATTTTAGAAATAGGTACTGCTGTAGGATACTCTGCTATTAAAATGGCTTTAGTCTCTGATGACATAGAAGTAACTACTATTGAAAGAGATGAAAAAAGATATTTAGAAGCAGTAAAAAATATAAAGAAATTAAAACTTGAAGATCGAATAACAATAATATTTAAAGATGCTTTAAATGTATCTTTATCAGATAAATATGATTTAATTTTTATAGATGCCGCTAAGGCTCAAAGTATTAATTTTTTTGAAAAGTTTGAAAAGATTTTAAAAGCTCATGGAACAATACTAACAGATAATATGAACTTTCATGGTTTAGTAGACAAACCACTTAATGAAATATCCAGTCGTAATGTTCGTGGCTTAGTAAGAAAAATAAATAATTATCATGACTTCTTAGTAAGTAATGATGATTATATTACACAATTTTTAGATGTTGGTGATGGAATAGCTCTAAGTGTAAAGAGATAGGAGTGATAATATGTTAGTAGCCAGTTGTAGTACTACTTTGGGTACTTGTTGTAGTGACTATGGATTAATGAGAATACTAGACGTATTACGCCGTATTACTGATATAGTTCAAATAGTAGTACCAATACTACTAATTATTGCTCTTGTAATAAAATTATCTCAAATGATGATGAATCCAGAAGAAAAAAAAGAAATGAAGAAAATATATAACATGGGTATTGCTGCCGTAGTAATATTCTTTATACCAATGTTAGTAGATATGACACTTGGTATGATGCCATCTTCATTTCAATTAGCTTCTTGTTGGAATACTGCTAAACAACAATCATCTACTATATCTTCATCATCACATACATATATAAATCCTAATAAAAAGAAACCTACTTCCGTAATAGTTAATCCTAAAGTCTTTGAACAAGGTGATGAAAAACAAGTAGAAAATGATCCATCATCTAATAATGGTGGCGGTGATAATAGTGTAGCTAATATCACTGTAACTGGAAGTGCTAATAGACAAGCTATTGTAAAATATGCTTTATCATTTGTAGGACAACGTTATGTCTATGGAGGTTCTTGGAATGGAGAAAAACCATATACCGGTACAGATTGTAGTGGCTTTGTTGGTGGTGTTTATAAACATTTTGGTCACCCATTACCACGTAGTACTGATGCTATGTGGGCTGCTAGAAATCAATATTTTGATGTAATACCAGCTTCATCTGCTCAAGCAGGAGACTTAGTTTTATATAATGGTCATGTTGCCATGTTAACTGGAAATGGTACTCAAGTAGTCCATGCTAAAGGAACAAGATGGGGTATTGTAGTAGATAGTGATTATCGTAAATGCTCATCTCATAATATTTTAGGAATATTACGTGTTAAAGGAGTGAATTAATATGATAATGAAAAATCCTGTTCAAGAAAAGAAAAAAGCCGCTCAAAGAAGAAAAAGAATGCAAATGCAAGAAAAAAGAAATAATAGTAAAAACAATAATACTAATCGTTTAGTTATCGTAGTTGCAGTTGCTATATTCTTAATAATCTTTATCTTAGTATATGGAATTAATAAGAACAAAGAACTAAATTATAATGATATTAAAGAAAATAAAAATAAGGATTTAGTCTATACTAGATATCAAAAGAATACTGATAATTATACTGTAGAAGTTCCATATTTAAATATGAACATTGGAGTAGCGGCCGGAATAAATCAAGACATTGAAGTATTTGTCGATGAATTCATGAAAACTAATAAAGCTTTTATTACTTATAAATATAATATAAATGGTCATATTCTATCACTAATAGTCCAAGTAGTAGATTATGATGTTGAAACTATACCACAAACATATTTTAGAAGTTACAATGTAAATCTTAGTAATGGAGACTTAATATCAGAACAAGCTCTACTAGACTATTATGGAATTACCAAAGATAAAGTAGAAAGCATTATAAAGAATCAATTCCAAGATTACTATAATGAAGAAGTTGCCGAAGGTTATTTAGTAAAAGAAGAATGTGACATGGCTTGTTTCTTAAAGTATAGAGAAATGAATGGTTATATGGAAAATCTAAATTACTTTATTAAAGATAGTAAATTATATATTTATAAACCATTCCAAGTATATTCTATATTTGGAGAAGAAGAATTCTATAAAGATAGTGATTTTGAATTCTTAATAGCCCATGAACCTGTATTAGAAGATTAAAAAGAAAGTTATCTTTCTTTTTTTTACTATTTATATTATAATATGTATGCATTGAGGTGATATTATGAAATTAATTGTCGAACCATCAACTAAAAGTAATCTATATGAAAACACAGTAGACGGCCTTATACTTTCACTAAAAGAATATTCAGTAGGAAGTATAGTCTCTTTTTCTTTAGATGAAATAAAAAAGATAGTAAAAGATACTAATATAGAAATATTTATAAATATAAATAAAAACCTAATGAATGAAGATATAGATTCTTTATCTAATATCTTAATAGAATTAGATAAACTTACTATTAAAGGAATATTTTTCTATGATATAGCTTTAGTAAAGTTAAAGAAAGAATTAAATTTAAAAACTGATTTAGTATGGTCACAAACTCATATGGTAAATAACTATCGTACATGTGATTATTATTACTCTAAAGGAGTAAAATATGCCTTACTTGGTAAAGAAATAACTCTAGAAGAAATAAAAGAAATAGTAAAGAAATCAAAAATAACATCCATGGTAGAAGTAGTAAGTATACCAAATGTTGCATTTTCTAAAAGAAAACTATTAACTAATTTTTATAAAGATTTACATAAAGAAGTT
>CACXFY010000072.1 GCA_902767005.1 uncultured Erysipelotrichaceae bacterium | reverse complement strand
TATTATTAGATAAGGTAGTTACTTCTAATGATCAAGTATTTAAAAATAGAATGAGTCATTATATTAAGATACCAAATGATTCTGGATTTGTTACTGGTGGAAAATATTTGATTGAAATACAACCAGTTTTAGAAACTACTATTGATGGTGAACAAGTTGATTATGAATTAGATAGTTATTCTAAAGAGTTTAGTTTTAATACTTTATATAGACCATATTTCTATATATCTGCTAAACCTAGTGGTGGTGGAATTAAATATATTGTAAATGTTAGAGATTATCATAAAGCTATTGTAGATGGTCAATTTAGGATACAAATATTAGAAGATACTGTTGATGTTACACCATCTGCATATGTGGATAGAGATTATTCTATTAACAATTATAATCAAGAGTTTATTTTACCAACAGCTAGATCTGAAGCTAAATATACATTTAATATATTGTATAATGCTGATTTTAGTAATAATGTAAATACTATTAGTAGTTATATATATTCATATTTAACTAGAGTTAAGATTGGTAATGAAGTTGAATTGGGTACTATATATGCAGATACTGATATGAGTGATAATACAAAGATTAATTTAAGATTCTTTGATAGTAATCGTTTGACTGATATTAAGAAGATTCGTTATTCTATTTATGATTCTAATGATTTCTCAATTGATAATCAGGCTGTATTTACTCCAAGATTAGTTACTAATCCTACAACATATTATGAGTTCCAATTACCGGATATTATTTCAATAGATGGTGTTTATTATATTTCTATGCAGTTCTTAGATAGCAATGGAAATATTCTTGCTGAAGACACAGTTGAATATAGATTATTATAGAAAGGAGAGTTACTTATGAAAAATAAGTTTCATGTTAACAATGCTAAAATGTTTATTGTTTTTGCTGTTATTATTGCTATTATTGTAGCTTTGTTTATATTCTTTATTATGAGATTTAATAGTTTAGATAATAATAAGTATCCTATAAAAATAGGTAGCTCTTTCTATAATGATGATTACAATTATTTAAAAGTTGAAAAAGAGTCATATTTGGCTCAAAGATTTGATGGCAATTATTATTGGTACCAAAAAGAGAACAATAAAACTAAAAAAGAAAAAATAGGAGCTAATCCAGTTATTTATAATAAAAATGATTATAAAGTATATCTTTTTGGTACTGCTTATCAAGTCAAATCAAGTAGTGAGATTGAGACTGTGACAGGTGTTACTGAAATTGTTAAATCATCTCCAACTAAGTTTTTCAAATTAAGAGATCGTAAATATTTAATGGTAGATAGTAATTTGAAAACTAATGATAAGTCTGTTAAGACAAGTGGTTATTTAATAATTGAACTTGATAAACAAGGAAATGCTACTTTTGCAAATAATGAACTTAATATAAAGACAATTAAACCACTTATTTTAAAGGGAACTACAATGAGTTTTGATATTGCGAATGAAAAATTAATTTATGGTAAAAAAGAGATTAATTTGAAAAATATTATTGGTAGTACTAATAATTATAAAGAGACAAAGAAAGAAAAAGGTGGTACTATTACTTCTTTAAGTGGAGATACTAATAGTGGATCTGATGATGAAGGTTATTACGATGAATATGTAAAAGATGTTATATATAGTGTTAATAACTTAACTAAGTCAGTTACTGATGTAAATGATAAAGCTAATACTAGTGTTAAAAAAGGTGAAATTTATTATGATTTTAGTAAATACGTTGCTTTAAAGAGTGTTACTTCATCAATTACAACAATTACTGTAAATTATACTGTTGTTGATTCTAATAACGAATATCAAGCTTTGTTTGTTATATTAGATGATAATAATGGTAGTTCTAATAAATATTTCTTGAATAAGAATGAAAACAGTTATGTTTTAAGAAATTTAGCTATTGATCATAACTATACTTTATCTTTTGGATATAAGTTAGTAGGTGAAAATGATGAGCACATCGATGATGTTGTTAATGTTAAGACTAAATCACCATCTTGTTCTTTATCTGTAGTTAAGGTTTCTGGAAGAGTAATAACTTATAATGTTAAGATTAGTCCAGAATATAAATTTGATTCTGGTATAGTTCATTTATATGTAGATGGGGCAAGTGCTAATTCACAAAATGTAAATATGAATAGTGCCGCTGCATCTAGTGGTTTTACTGGTACATTATCTTTTAACAATTTAGGAAATATTAATACGTTGAAGTTAGAAAATCTAGTTTACAATGGAAATAGTGTATTCTTTGATTGTAGTTATAGATTTGTTAATTAATATAAGGAGGTAATTTAATGGAAACTGTTTATGCAGCAACATTATATGCAATAGGTATAATGTTAGGTTTGGCTTTTTTAGGTCTTGGAATAGGTATTGGAATACTGTCATCACGTGTAGCAGAGGCTGTTGGAAGAAATCCAGAAGCAAAGAGTGTTGTAGTTAATTCAGTTATGACAGTATTGATTGTAACATCTATATTCTTACTATTCTTATTCCTATTTGTCTTCTTCTTATTATTCTTTAATCCATTAGTTCCATAATATGACATTTACTTTAGTAATGGTATTAATTACTCTTGTTTTAATGATAGTAGTTATGTTCTTTTTCTTAAAAAAAGAAGTTAATGATATCAATAAAAAGAGTAAAGTGTATTTTTTACATAAAGCACAGGAATATACTGATAGTATTAAACATGATGAAAATAATGATGATAATTCAAAAATAAAGAATAATAAAAAAATAGGGGATAATGAGAATAATAAACCTTCAGTTATTTATGTAGATAAAAAAGCAAATTATGAAATAAAAGATTTATTTAAAATGTTGAGAGTAATTGATAGTAAATTCTCTTATGATAATGTTCGTTTGATAAAATATTTTATTGAATACTATGTAACTGAAGATGAAGAGAAAAATAATAGATATAATTGTCTTCAAAAAATGAAAAATTATATTGATAATGTAGGGATTTATAATATAATTGTTAATGATGATAGTAAGTTTTTGGATAAGATATTAAAAGACTTAAGATTATTCAATGAAGATATATTTATGGAGTTTTATTCTGGTAAGGATATCTTTGATATAGAAGAGTTTTGTAATTTTTTAGATTATGAAATTGGGAAGTGTGATCCTACTATATATGTTTTTGTAGGTAATAAAAAGCAAAATTATGATAAAATTAATGATAATATAAAAACTATTTATTCTGATGATATTTATAGAGGAATAAAGATTGTGTATTTGAATAAATTATATGATTACAGTTTAAGTTAAAATAATAATATAGAAAGGGGTTTCTATTATGGATGAAAAGACTAAGGAGAATAGTCCTAAGCAAGATGTTACTTCTACGGATAATATGAGTACCAATGAGCAATATGTTAGTAAAATAGTTGACGATAAAGTTGCTACTATAAAAAGAATGAAAAACATATATGGCGTTGGAAAAATTGTTTCTATAAAAGATTTTATTATAGAAGTTGTAGGTCTTGAGTCTGTTAGTTTTAATGAAGTAGTTAAAATTGATAACAAAGGTTTAGGTTATGTTATTCAAATGAAACCTAATAGAGTTAATATAGCTATTTTAAAGCAAACAGAAAAAATCCGTGTAGGTGATAGTGTTTATCAAACTAATGAGTTGCTCGAAGGAGAATTTTCTTACGAGTCTTTTGGTCGTGTAATAGATATGTTTGGTAATGATAGGTTAACTAATGAAAAGTTTTCAGAAACTGTTAAAATACCAATTGAAGAAGAAAATGTTCCTATCATGGATAGAACTAGTGTTAGTAGACCTTTAGAAACAGGAATTGCTGGTATTGACTTAATATATCCTATTGGTAAAGGGCAAAGACAATTAATAATTGGTGATAAAAAGACTGGAAAAACGCAAATATGTTTGGATACAATTGCTAATCAACAAAATAAGAATATGGTATGTATTTATGTAGCAATTGGAAAAACAAAGCGTGAAGTTAAAGAGATATATTATGATTTAATTAGAAGGAATGCTGTAGGATATTCAATGATAATTGCAGCTTTCTATGATGATTTGCCTTCTATATTGACACTTACACCATATTTTGCTTTAGGAGTAGCAAGTCTATATATGAAGAGTGGATATGATGTATTGGTAGTTTTAGATGATCTAAAAAAACATGCTGATGCATATCGTCAGATTAGTTTAATATCTGGTAAAGCTCCAGGAAGAGATGCTTATCCTGCTGATATTTTCTATTTTCATTCAAGGTTACTAGAAAAAGGTTGTCAGTATAAAGATGGAGGAAGTATTACTATTCTTCCAGTAATGGAAACAAAGAGTGGAGATATTACAGATTATATTTCTACTAATATTATTTCTATTACAGATGGACAAATTGTTTTATCACGGGATGCATTTGTACGTGGTGAAAAACCAGCTATTAATTATGGTTTATCAGTTTCTCGTTTGGGTGGATCAGTTCAAACTAAAGAATTAAGAGAACTTGGTGCTAATATTAGACAGACTCTATTATCATATTTGGAAACTCGTGATGTTTACGAATTGGCTAATGAAGATGATATGAGTCAAGAGTTAAGAGATAAGTTATTTAAAGGTAAGAAAATACTTGATGCTTTACAACAATATAAATATTCTCCTTTAACTCCTGAACAAGTTATAACTAAATTCTCTAGTTTAAATAAAGTAGTAGAGGAAGTTAATACACAAGTTGTTCAACAACCAGAACAAGTAGCGGTTGCTGCTAGTACACAAGTTGCTCCACAACCACAACAAGCACCTGTACAAGAAGTTAGTGAGGTACTTACTGATGTTGATACTTCTCTTGTAACTGACAATAATCAGGGAATCTAGGTGGAATTATGGCTAATATTAAGAATATTGTTAAAGTTATGAATTTCCATTCTTTAGTAAGAGTTGATAAAGCAAAAAGAGAAGCTAATAAATATATTGGTGTAGAAGATGAATTGTGTAAACTTTTATATCAAATTACAAATAATACCAATTTAAAATTAGATAAAAAAATCTTATTACAAAATGAAGAAGGAATTACATTAGATATATATATGGGTAATGATTTAGGTTTTTGTGGAGATTTTAATTATAAATTACAAAGAAAAATAAAAGAAAACAAAGATAGTTATAAAATTGTAATAGGTAAAAAGATTAGTAATATTCAAGATGATAAGATTTTATTAAAAATTGAAAAGAGAGATTTTGCTGATGAGTATTACAAAATAGATAATTTAATAAAAGAATATATTTATGGTAAAAAAATTAATGAAATAAATGTTTATTATAATAGATATTACAATGTTAATGATATTAGATTTGAAAAAAGAAGAATGTTTCCAATTGAGTTGGGAACTTATGATGATATTGATTTAAATGCTGATTTTGTTATTGAAACTGATATTAATGAATTAATCAGTAATATAATATCTCGTACTATTTCTTATCAAATTAAGATTTTTGAGAGTAATTCTTTTGCTAGTGAAAATGTAATGAGAGAAAGAATTACTAGTGAATCTTTAGATAAGTTAGAAAAAATAGAACAAGAGCAAGTAATTGCTGAATTAAAAGAAAAGAAATCAGAAAGTTTTAAAAAACAAATAAATAATTATAAAAATTCTATGAGGTGAGGAGTATGGCTAATAAAATTATTGCTATTTCAGATATTAATGTCCAAATTTTCTCTGAGTTATCACAAGAGTTGGAAATTGGCGATATTTTGATGGCAAAAGATGGTAATAAGAGTTATAAATTTGAAGTAGTTGAAATAAATAATAATATTATTATGGCTATTCCATTAACTTCTGTTATCGGATTGAAAAGAAATTTAGAGGTTGTGAAAGTAAGTGATGGGTTAACTATTGAATATTCTGATAGTATTTTAGGTAGAGTATTCAATTCTTATGGTGATACGATTGATTCTAATACTTTAGAGAGTAATACTGTTAGAAGTATTTATAGTAATAATAATACATTAGATAGAATCCAAGTAGATTATGCTATTCTTCCTACTGGAATTAAAGCACTTGACTTCTTTTCTCCAATTTCTAAAGGTTTTAAGATGGGATTATTAGGTGGTGCAGGAGTAGGAAAAACAGTTGTCATTAAAGAGTTAATTAATAATCTTTATAAGTCACATAATTCTAATGCTGTATTTGTTGGAGTTGGAGAACGTTCACGTGAAGGTAAAGAATTATATGATGAAATGGTTGAAGCAAACTTATTGGATAAGATATCTGTAGTGTTTGGACAAATGGGTGAAAATCCTGTTTCTAGAAGTAAAGCTATATATTCAGGCCTTACTTTATCTGAATATTTAAGAGATGCTAAAAAACAAGATGTATTATTGTTTATTGATAATATATATCGTTTTGTTCAAGCTAAAAGTGAAATTTCTTCAGAATTAAAGAGAGTACCAGTTGAAAATGGATATCCAACTACTATGGCTTCTGATGTTAGTGAAGTAGAAGAGAGAATAAATTCTGTCAAGGAAGGATCTCTTACTTCTTTTCAAGCTATTTATGTTCCAGCTGATGATTTGAATGATGAAGCTGTTCAAACTATATCTGGTCATTTGGATGGACAAATTGTACTAGATAGAAAAGTTGCTGAAAAAGGTATATATCCGGCTATTAATATATTTAAAACTAGTTCTAAGATGATAGATATTGATTATATTGGGCAAAAACATTATGATTTAGTCCAAAAAGCATTATTCTATTTATCTAGATATGAGGAACTAGAAGAAATAATTGCTGTATTAGGTATTGATGAATTAAGTGTTGAAGATAAATTAATATTCTATCGTTCTAGAAAGTTGAGAAATTATTTTACACAACCTATGTTTGTTGCTGAAAACTATACAAATATTGCTGGAAAATTCGTTCTTTTAGATGATGTATTGAATGATGTAGAAGGAATTTTAAATGGAAAATATGATAATGTTGATGAATCAAGATTTTTATATATTGGTTCAATAAAGGAATTAGGAATATGATAGTTAAAATGTATACATTAAAGAATGGATTAGAAATATTTAATGATGTAGTGGCGATAAGAATTAAGAATAAAGATTATAATTTATTAATACTAAAAGATTATATTTCCCTATTAGGAGAAATACATGGTTATTTTGAAATAGAATTTGAAAATGAAGTAAAAAAATATGAAAACTTAAATGCTTGTTTTATGAATAATAATAATGTTTTCAGTATTATTATAGATGGAGAGTATAATGGTTGATCATTTCTTTGATTTTCGATTATTATTACCTTATATTTATTGTTTTCCTATCTATATATTTATTTTATTAGTATTCTTTTTTATAGGTAAGAGGAGAATAAATGATAAGGCTATTTCTTTTTATGGTTTCTTTATGGGATTAAATAATAAAGATATTTTTTCTATTTCTTTATTATTTTTATATTATTATTTAGTAGTAATATCTATTTTTATTAATTCATTTTCTTTATTTAATGTTATATTATTATTTGCACCCATATTATTATTTAATATAATTAATTTCTATTTTATAAAGTTTTTTATTGATATATTTAATACAAGTGTTATTTATTTGTTATTATATTCAAAGAGTATTTTTTATAATTATATTGTAGAAGTTGGTACATATTGGTATGTATTACTATTATATGGTTTATTATGTGTATTTATATTTCTTTATGTTACATATGTATTCTTTAAGAGATTTTTTGCAATAATATCATCTAATAAATACGTAAAAGATAAGGTGGATTGATTATGAAAAAATATATTAAATTAATCGCTATTATTATGATTTGTGTAGTATGTTCTGGATGTGTAAAGTTTGATGGTAGCGCTACTATTAATTCTTTTAAAAAGATGAGTTTTCATATTGATTATGGATTATTAAAAGAGCTTAATGAATATAATGCTTTATCTGATGATGAGATAAATGTTATGAAAGATTATGGTTGCAACATCAGTAAATATAATAATAAAGATTATAAAGGTTATTCAATTGATTATGTAATAAAAAATATTGATAATGTTAGTGACAAAGATGAAGTTGAGTTTTCTCTTACAAGTTTAAAAAAAGAAAAACCTAGTAAGGTTTTTAAAGTAGATAAGTCTTTTTTTACTAATAAGTATGTGGCTACTTTTATTTTTGATTCTACGGATATTACTCCACAATATGTAAATGATGATAATGTTGATACTATTAAGTATTTATGTGATGATGGTAAAGCCATTGAAGTAAAGAAAAATGATCCAATGACTCGTTCTGATTGTCATAGAGTTTCAAATATTGAATTAAATAATGCAATTAGTAGTGAACCTTTGTCAAGTGAGGAATTAGAAAAGAAGTATAATGCTAAAAATGATTTGAAGTTTACTATTAATTTAAATAGTAGTGCTTTAAAGAATAATGCTGATAAGGTAAGCAATAATGGAAAAAAATTAGTATGGAAATTAAATAGTAATGGGATTACAAAGATTAATTTTGAATTTAGGGAGATTAATTATTTTAATTGTTTAAGTGTTATTATAATATTATTAATTCCTATAGTATTAATAATAGTACTGATAAAATATAAGAAAAAATTACAATAAAAAAGCAGAAGAGTACTTCTGTTTTTATTGTTTATTAGGTATTAGTTGGATAAAGTTTGGTATAAGGATTCATTATTTGAAAAAGTTTATATAAAAGTTAAAAGGTAATTGCCAACTAGTAACCCACAAACGTTACAAATTATATCATAATATGATAAGAATGTCAATTGACATTTAATATTTTCTTAGTATATAAAGAAAATTATCTTTTTTTTTTATATATATTGCAAAAAGAAAAAATAATCGATATAATTAAATAGACATAGTAGGAAAGGTGGCTTAGTGAAGACAATTGTAAAGGCAAGTGGTGAGTAATGTGAAAAATGAAGTAGAAGTTAGTGCAAACAAGATTTACAAACGTAAGCTTTTTGCAAGAATAGTTAAAATAGTATTTCTGTTGTTACTTATTTTAATTTCTATTTTGTATTTGTTTTTATATATTGTATATGATGGTGGAAGATTTACTGTTACTTTAGATAAGCAAATGCAAAGTCAAAAGAATGTCTTTTTATCTGAAACTGGTAAGATAGGTGAGAGAACTAGAAAACTTACTGCAGAAACAATAGACTATATGGATAATATAGATAAGAAGTGGATAATTAAAGGCATTGATACTGAGGCAGATGGTTCACACAATCATGACAACTATATTGCTTATTCATTCTATGTAGTTAACTCTGGTAAAGAAGAAGTTAATTATTGGTATGAGATTGATCTTGATGATACAGTCAGGAATGTAGATGAAGCAATTAGAGTTATGGTTTTCCGAAATGGTAAAGAAACAACTTATGCGAAAAAGAGTAGAGTAACAGGTAAAGCGGAACCAGGAACTAAGAAATTTTATTCTAAATCTATTATGGTTTTAGAGCAAAGGAAAAAATTTAAGCCTAAATCTAAAGATCATTTTACAATCGTAATATGGATTGAAGGTAATGATCCTGAATGTAAGAATGATTTAATCGGTGGAGAAATCAAGATGCATATGGACTTTACCGAAGAACATGTCTATAAGAAGAAAAAATAATGAGGAGTGATTTTATGAGTAATAATCGTAGAGAAAAGAAAAAGAAAAAGAAGATTTTACTTGGGTTATTTATGATCCTATTTGTAGGAATTGTTTTAACTGCAAGTACTTATGCATGGTTTACTGCAAACCAAACTGTTACTGTACAACAAATTGATATCAATGTTGCTGCTGCTAACGGTTTACAATTATCAGTTGATGGATCTAACTGGAAACCTTATATTGCAAAAGATGAAATATTAGGTGCAAATAGTACTTATCCAGGTGCTATTAACCAAGTTCCTGATACTATGGTACCAGTATCTACTGTAGGTGCTACAGATAATAGTACTGGATTTATGAATATGTATTTAGGTACAGTTGTTGCTGGAAATAGTGGTACAAATATTTTAACTGCTACTAAGACAACAGAAACTGTTACTACTAGTACATCTGGAGATTTCGTAGCATTTGATTTGTTCTTCAAAGTTACTGAAGGAAATGATATTTATTTAACTAGTAATTCATCAGTTAGTGCTATTAGTTCTTCTAAGGGTATTGAAAACTCTTCACGTGTTGCATTTATCCTAGAGGGAACTAGTGATGCTAGTGCTACTATTAGTTCTATTCAAGCTATGAAGAGTCCACAAACTCCAATTATTTGGGAACCAAATAATAATGCACATACTGCAAATGCAATTGCACACGCAAGAGACGTTTATGGAGAAGCTCTTACATCAACTCAAGTTGTAGGTAGTTACTATGGTGTAAAAGCACCAATTGATTCTACAAATAATGTTGGTTTAGCAAGTCATGATGCAACATACTTTAGTGTTGTTACACCTACTATTAAGACTGGTACTTCTGGAATTCCAACAAGTGCTTATGCACAAGCATTCCATTTAGATGCAGGAGTTACAAAAGTTAGAATTTATATGTGGATTGAAGGTCAAGATTACGACTGCGAAGATGCAGCATCTGGTAGTGATTTAAGTTATAATCTACAATTCAGTATTTTAGATAAAGCTTAATTTGTGATATGATTAAAGCCTTCTAATTTGAGAAGGCTTTTTATTCTAGAGGAGGTTTATATATGATTGATATAAGTAATGATGATATTGTCAAATTGTATGAAGAAATTATTAATCATTTGAAATATCTACAAAGTAGTATTTTAATAGAGGAAGAATCGAGCGATAACAGTGAGTGATATACTAAAAGATAAAATTCTAAGTGAAATAGATATAGATAAAGATCATATAGAAAGATTCCCTCTAGAAACCGATGAAGGTACAAAAGTAATTAAAGAAAAATATCATAAAAAAGCGATTGAAGATAGAAATAATTATGTAAACAGACAAATAATAATATTTAAAGATTATGCTAATCAAATATATAATGAAATGCAAAGAAGATTTAATACTTTAATGCCAAGAGAAAAAGGTATTGAGTTTAGACAAACTAAAGATAGATTAAATGAATTAGAAAAATTGTTGATACTTACAAGTGAGTATTTAGATAGTGAGTATTCAATGGGATTTTCTACAATTTTATCTAAGTTAAAAGATGGTATATCACTTGATTTACTTAATAATTACTTAGATGAATTCTTCAATATTATGCGTTCTGCTAATATTGCGCTTACTATTGATGACTTTAAGTATTCTATGTTTACAGAGTTATTTATGAGGAGTTACTTTGAGAAAAGTAATACTTCTGAAGTATTTCAACAAATATTCTTTGAATGTCCAGAAATTATTTTACATATAAGAATGAATTTGGAATATATTTTAAAGAAATATAAGAAAACTATAGATTCTTATGTTTTAGATTTAAAGAATAGAAAAATAAGTGAATATGGTAAGAATTCAAATGATCTATTACTTGATTATGTTGAAACTCGTAATGATTATTATGAAAAAGAATTAAGAGATGAATATACAAATGTTAATATATTCTTAGATAAAAAGAAAAATATTATCGATTATTTAGATAACGCTCCTTTAAGAGTAAAGAATTTTGACCAATTATGTGGTAATTATAATGAACTTAGTGATAGTATGAAGAGTAGTTTTAAAAAGTCTGTTATAGAATTAAGTAATTCTATTGTAGAGTTAAAAGAATATTATCATTATGAGTTTATTATTAAAGATTTGGTTAAAAAGTTTAATGAACGAAGTAGTTTTGTTACACAATATAACTCTAAAGTAAAAGAAGCTGAAAAAGAAGAAAAAGTACGTGAAAAGATAAATAAAGATTATTTAAAAAGTTTAGGTGTTGGATTCTTAGCAAGAGCTAATAAAGAAAAGCAAAAGCTTCATAAGATGAAGATGAATGAACAAATTAAAAAATTAAATGGTATTTATGATGAAATAAAAGATTTAGAAGTTTATAGTGTAATTGATAAGCTAAGTGAAGCTTGTTCTATATATGATTTATTTAGTAAGAGTTTCTTGTGTTATGATTATTTAGAGAGAATGTTTACTAAAGAATTAGGAGAAGGTGAAGGTTTTTACTTAGATGGAGAATATAGACGTTACTTTAAATTCTTATATAATCCAAGCAATGAATTTTTAAGAAAGATTAATGCTGTAGTTAGTTATGATATTAGTGAGATAATTGCTGATAAATATAAGCTATTAGGATTAGAAATAACTAGTGAAGAATTGACTAGTGATAATGTTGATGCTTTAAAAGAAGTGGTCAACTATATAAGATTTGTTTATAATGTTGAAGATAGTAATATTTCGTTTAAAGATATAGAGTTTTTATGTCGTGTTTCAGGTTGTGAAAAACTTGAAGAAAATGATACAGAATAAGCCTAAAAAAAGGCTTTTTTTTGTTGCTTTTTTTATGGTAATTTGTAATTCACTATGTTATAATGTTTTATAGAAGAATAGATAGTGTGGTGAAACGTGTGGTAAAAGTGAAAAACATATTTAAAAAGGTTGCCTACATTTTATTGATTTTACTAGTTACATTATGCCTATATACTTTTTTAATGACAGATATTTTAAAGAAGGATTATGCTAATGTTTTTGGATATACTTACTTTGTAGTATCTACTGGGTCTATGTCTGGAACAATAGAGGCTAATGATATTATTATAGTTAAAGTTACTAAAGATGTTAAAAAGGACGATGTAATTACTTATAAAGATTCTTCTGGTTCTATGGTTACTCATAGAGTAGTTGAGATATTAGGAAATAAAGTAATTACTAAAGGTGACGTTAATAATAGCGAAGATGATCCAATTAATAAAAATAAAGTTGTTGGTAAAGTCAAAGTTGTAATTAGTCCGTCATTTATACTTAAGGCTATTGCAATATTTATTATTTTATTTATATTCTTAGCTTTAGTTAATTTTGATAAGGTATTTAAAAAATACATAGTTAAAGAAGAAAATAAGGAAAAACCAAAGCAAGTTGATAATATTCCACAAGTTGATAATACTCCACCAGTTAATAATGTACCTGAAGAGGTGTTTAAGAAGGATGCAGAAGTTATTGATAAAGTAACGGGTCTTACTGTTACTATTCCATTAGAAGATTTGAAGAATTTGGAAATAGTACATAAGAGAGAAGAAAGAGAAAAAGAAAACATGGAAATGTTTGATGTCGTTGAAGTTCTTGATGTTGATAGTAAAGATATCATCGTTAAGACTAATGATAGTAAAACAAGAGAAAATAAATTAACAGAAGCTGTTCTTACTTTATTGATGTTAAAGAATGATAAGATTAATAAAACAAGAATAAATAAGAAATGGTTAACTAGATATCAATTTGTTTATAAGATGGCAAATGTCTTACTATTAAATGATAAAACTGAATTGATAGAGATGATGGAGCATCCTACATTTAAAGAAATATATGATTACAACTTAGATCAAGTTGGTTTATATGAGAATCTTAGAAACAAGATTTATGATATGCCAGTTTATGTATTCTTAAATTTACTATTTTTTTCAATTCTTTATAATGATGAAGAATTCTTTGATGGAATATTTAAAATATTAAAATATAAGATTCAATTAGATAGTGATGGTAGATTCAGATATATTGATAGAAGAGATAGATATTCTCAAAAACAACTTAAGAGTTTAATTAGTTTCATGAAAAAGATATCTAAGAAATATGATAATAACAATGTATTTGATTTAGAGAAAATAGATAGAATGACTAAGCTAAAAAGTTATATAAATAGTTAATTAGAAAGGAAAAGCTTATGAATAGTACTATGGCAAATAGAAAAAAACTTATAGTTTGTTTAAGCGCTGCTTTAGTATTACTAATAGCTTTTTTTTCTTTGTTTAGTGTTTTAACTGGTAGAAGTTCAGTTGCTGAAGAAGCTAAATGGGATGGTAATAGTATTGCTTCTAATTTTGCTTCTGGTAATGGTACTAAAGAAAATCCTTATACTATTACAAATGGTGCTGAACTTGCTTATTTTAAGAAAGTAATAGAAGAAGAAAATGAGTTTTTTAAAGATAAATATTATGAGCTTGGTAATGATATAAATCTTGATTATAAAGACTTTGAAAGTATAGGTGATTCTGCTAATAGATTTAGTGGATATTTAGATGGTAAAGGTTATAAGATTAAGAATTTAAAAATTACTAATAAGACTGATAGTAATATTGATTATTATTCATTAATTACTTATATGAATGAAGCTGAAGTAAAAAATATTAATATTATTGGTGTTGAAATAGTAGCTGATTCTACTAATGATGTTAATTTAAGTATTCTTTCTAATAATATTATTAAAAGTAAAATAAATAATATCTTTATTAATAATAGTAAAGTAAATATTACAAAAGTTACTAAAAAAGAAACTAATAAGATTAGTGGATTTATTACAGAAGTAGATAAAGATAGTGAAGTAAATAATGTTTATTTACACGCTAGTTTTGTTAGTGAATATAAAGATGGTATTGCTAGAATAAGTTATAATACTGAAGGTAAAATGACTAATATTTATAGTTATTATGAGAGTGGATTATTACTAATTAATGATATAGATAGTTATATTAATGGTAATGATAAAGCTTCTGCTGAAAATATTAATAATATTAATGATATTAGTAATATTACTACTAAATTTGAAGATGATGATTATGAGTTTATTGTAGATGATGAAGATCATTTACTAGTTAGTAAAAAAGAAGAAGAGGAGACATCAGAAGAACCTTCTTTTGATGGAGATATTAATGTTGGTAAAGCATTTGCTTTTTCAATAACTAAGTCTCCAGCTGTTACTTTACATGCTACTGGTAAAGATGGAACTACAGTATATATAAATGATTTAGATAGTGATCTTAATTATTATACAGGTCTTAATTATACTGAGGTTGCTAACGGTACTTGGCCTACTGGTACTAGTAGTAATAAATATAATACTAGTAGTTTAGCTAAAGTATATATTGCTTATAAAGGTAGTGAAATTAATGCTAATAGTTCAGAAGTTGGATATGTTTCTTTAAGTGAACAATATAGTGATTTTGTTTATTATAAGTATTATCCAATTGAAAATGGTTATGTTACTATTCCATTAATAGATAATCCTTACGCAGATAGACCAAATAATAGAGCGTTTAATGGATGGGTAACTGATTATAATGGGGCTGAAATTAGTTTAGATGTTGATACTTATACAAGATATGTAAAAGTACCTGCAAGTAGTGAGATTAATATTACAATGTATGCATCTTGGACTGAAGCCACTGTTGCAAATAGTCCAACTAGTAATACATTAAAAGCTACTGGAATGCAAAGAGTTGTTACTTCAAGAACACCAGTTTATGTAACTCCAACATTATATTTAAGAGGATCTATACAAAGTGGTAATGGTAATAACGGAACTGCTTTTCCTAACAATGTATTTGATCAAAATGGTAATAGTTTAAATGGACAAAGATGTCGTAGAGTTAATAATCAAAATACTACATGTTACTATTATTCTTTAGTTGATTTAAGTGGAATTAGTCAGGGACAAAGTTATTATCAATTATTAAATGGTACTATGACTGCTTATACAGTACCTGCTCCTGATCATTATAATCTTGATACTTTTATGAATGAAGGGGATAGTTTAGCTGGATACTTTAAAGTAGTTACAATAAATAATAATGGTTCTAGAGCTGGCTTATATAATGCTAATGGTGTTATGCAAACTGGTAATGGAAATGGTACTTATTATAGATTAGTACAAGATCCAACTGAGGTGTTAACTGCAGATAATTAT